>JAYUPP010000398.1:0-22518 GCA_043760045.1 Betaproteobacteria bacterium | reverse complement strand
CAAAGCCACCGGCCATGTGCGCATCAGCCGCGACGGCGCGGTCTACACCGGCCCGGCCTTGAGCGTGGCGGTGCAGCGTTTTGAAGGCAGCTTCACCGCGCCCACTTTTGAATTCCTCGCGCTCGGCGCCGGCGGCCGCGCGCAGCGGCTGGACTTCCTGGGCCCCTCCAAAGCTTTGGCCATCGAAGCGCGCTACAGCAGTTGCCGGCCCGAGGATGGAGGAAAAACGGCAGACGCCGAGCCGGCCTGGGAACTGCGCACCCGCCGTGTCAGCTTCGACACCGCCGCCAATGAAGGGGTGGCCGAAGGCGCGCGGCTGCGTTTTCTGGGCACCACCATCCTGGCCCTGCCGACCATGAGTTTCCCGCTCAGCGACGCGCGCAAGTCGGGCTGGCTGCCGCCGTCGGTCAGCATCGACAACCGCAGCGGCCTTGAGCTGTCGGTGCCCTACTACTGGAACATCGCGCCCCACCTCGACCTGACGCTGGCGCCGCGCCTGATCACGCGCCGGGGCGCCGGGCTGGACAGCGAACTGCGCTACCTGCAGCCGCGCTACAGCGGTGTGCTGGCGCTGGACTGGCTGCCCGACGACCGCGTGGCCGGCCGCACCCGCCACGGCGTGCAGTGGCTGCACGACCAGCAGCTGCCCGGTGCGCTGCAGCTGCACGCCGACGTGCTGCGCGTCAGCGATGACGACTGGTGGAAAGACTTTCCCAAGTCGAACCGCAGTTTCACGTCGCGCTTGCTGCCCAGCCGGCTGGCGGTGGAGCGCGCTTTGGACTTCGGCGCGGGCAGCGATGGCGTGGGCGGTGTGGCGGGTGCGGGCCTGGCGGTATCGGGTCTGGCGGTATCGGGTCTGGCATATGCCCGCGCGCAGCAGTGGCAGGTGCTGCAGGCGGCCGATTCTTTCATCATCGCGCCTTATCAACGCCAGCCGCAGGCGGGCCTGCGCCTGCAAGGCCGCAAGGCCGGTTTTGAAGCCAGCGTGGAAACGGAGTTCAACCGCTTCACGCTGCCGGCCGGCCAGGCCACCACCACGCAGCGGCCTGAAGGTGACCGCTGGCATCTGCTGGGCACCCTCAGCCACCCCTGGCGCGAGCCCGGCTGGTGGCTGGTGCCGCGGCTGAGCGTGAATGCCGCTTCTTACAGCGCCATTGACATGGGCAACAGCAGTGGCAACAACAGCGGCAACGCGGTGCGGCAGCCCCTGCAAGGCGCGCGCCGCGTCATTCCCAGCTTCAGCATTGACGCCGGGCTGGAACTGGAACGTGGCACCGAAGCCTTTGGCCGCCCGCTGCAGCAGACGCTGGAACCGCGTTTGTTGTACGTCAACACGCCTTACCGGGCGCAGAGTGCGCTGCCCAATTACGACTCGGCGGCCAAAGACTTCAACTTCGTTTCCATCTACAGCGACAACACCTTCAGCGGCATTGACCGCGTGTCTGACGCGCACCAGTTGACGGCCGGCCTGACGACGCGGCTGGTGGACGCAAAAAGCGGCGCCGAGGCGCTGCGCCTGGGGTTGGTGCAGCGCTATTTGTTGCGCACCCAGCGTGTCACGCCCCAGGCCGACGGCACGCCCGACGGGCCGGCCCTGTCGCAGCGGTTTTCAGACGCGCTGCTGCTCGGGTCCACCAGCGTGTTTCCGGGCTGGACGCTGGACGCGGCGGCGCAGTACAGCCCCGACATCAACCGTTCGGTGCGGTCCATCGTGGGCGCGCGTTATTCACCGGGGCCCTTTCGCACCGTCGGCGCCACTTACCGGCTCGCGCGCGGCCTGTCTGAACAAGTGGAACTGGGCTGGCAGTGGCCGCTGTGGGGTGCAGGGGCACGGTCACTGGCCGGTGCAGCGGCCGAGGCGCCGCGCCTGGGCGGGCGCGCCAGTGCAGGCGCCGGTTCAAGCGCCAGCAGTTGCAGCGGCACCTGGTACGGCGTGGGCCGCGCCAACTACAGCATGAAAGACCACCGCATCACCGATTCCATCCTGGGCGTGGAATACGACGCCGGCTGCTGGATCGGGCGCTTCGTGGCCGAAAAATTGGCCACCGGGCGCAGCGAGGCCACCACCCGCTACCTGATCCAGCTGGAACTGGTGGGCTTGTCCCGACTGGGTTCGAACCCGCTGAAAGTCTTGAAGGACAATGTCCCGGGTTACCAGCTGTTGCGCGAAGACCGCAGCAGCAGCGACAGCCCGCGCCTGGACCGGTCCACCCTGTCACCGTTTTATGAATGAAAACAACGCATCTTTTGTCATGCCCCAAGCGGTGAACCTGCGCCGCGCCCGCGCCGCGTTGTTGAGCGCCGGCGTGTCGCTGGCGGTGCTGGCGTTGAGCCCTTTGCAGGTGGCGGCACAAATTCGCAACGACAGCCGCAACCCCCGCAACGGCGACTACATCGCCGCCGTGGTGAACCAGGAACTGGTGACTGCCGGCGAAGTGGAACGCCGGCTGGAACGTGCACTGGCCGAAGCCAGCCGCGCCGGCGGGCGGGCACCTAACACTGAAGATCTGCGCCGGCAGGCGCTTGATTCATTGATCGAAGAACGCGCCATCATCACCACCGCGCGTGAAGTGGGCATGAAGGTGGATGAGTCCGAACTCGACCGCGCGGTGCAG
This sequence comes from Betaproteobacteria bacterium, assembly GCA_043760045.1. Classification (GTDB taxonomy): domain Bacteria; phylum Pseudomonadota; class Gammaproteobacteria; order Burkholderiales; family Burkholderiaceae_C; genus Rubrivivax. The sequence continues at coordinate 19,903 of JAYUPP010000398.1, read as the reverse complement.
AGCATCGCGGCGCAAAACCAGGTGACGCTGGAGGCGCTGCGCGAACGGCTGCGCAGCGACGGCATTGACTACGCGCGCTTTCGCGCCAACCTGCGCGACCAGATCATGATTGAGCGGCTGCGCGAGCGCGAGGTCTACAACCGCATCAAGATCAGCGACGAAGACATCGACCGCGTGCTGGAGCAGCAGCGCAAAGAAACCAGTGCAGCGGCCGAAATCAACTTGGCGCAAATTTTGGTGACGGTGCCTGAAGGGGCCGACCCGGCCCTGCTGGCCACCCGCCAGCAGCGCGCTGAAGAAGCGCTGGCCCGCGTGCGCAGTGGCGAGGCTTTTGAAGCGGTGGCGCGCGCTTTGTCTGAAGACGGCAACCGCGAAAAAGGCGGCGAAATTGGCCTGCGTCCGCCCGCGCGCCTGCCCGATGTGTTTGTAGCAGCGGCGCAGGCCATGAAGACCGGTGAGGTTTCTGCAGAGCTGCTGCGCACCGGTGCCGGCTTTCACATCCTGAAGGTGCTGGAACGGAAAGAGGCGCAGCTGGGCCGCATCACCCAGACCCGCGCCCGCCATGTGCTGCTGCGCACCTCGCCGCAGCTAACCGCCGAAGTGGCCAGCAAGCGTTTGCTGGAATACAAACGCGACATCGAAAGCAAAAAACGCAGTTTTGAAGACGTGGCGCGCCAGCACAGCGAAGACGGCAGCGCCGCCAGCGGTGGCGACCTGGGCTGGTTCAGCCCCGGCACCATGGTGCCGGAATTCGAAGCCGCGATGGCGCCGATGGCTGCCGGCGATTTGTCGGAACCGGTGGTGTCGCGCTTCGGTGTGCACCTGATCCAGGTGCTGGAACGGCGTGACGTGAACCTGGAACTGAAGCAACTGCGCGAGCAAGCGCGCAATGTGCTGCGCGAGCAGAAGTTCGAGCAGGCCTACATGGACTGGACCAAAGAGCTGCGCGCACGCGCCTACATCGAAATGCGCGAGCCGCCGCCGTGAACGGCGGCGGCCACCTGGCGCGCAAGCGCTTCGGCCAGCATTTTTTGGTGGACCACGGGCTCATCGACCAGATCGTCCATGCCATCGACCCCCGCCCCGGCCAACGCCTGGTTGAAATAGGCCCCGGCCTGGGTGCGCTGACCTTTCCCCTGCTGGAAAAGTGCCCGCAGCTCACGGTGATCGAACTCGACCGCGACCTCGCGCAGCGCCTGCGCCGCCAGGCCGGGCTGACGGTGGTGGAAGCCGACGTGTTGAACGTGGACTTCGCGGCGCTGCAGCGTGACGGGCCTGGGGCAGCACCAGCACCAGCAGCAGCAGCAGCAGCAGCAGCAGCTACAACAACAGCAGCAGCAGGTGACGCGACCAGCCGCTTGTTGCGCATCGTTGGCAACCTGCCGTACAACATTTCCACCCCCATCCTCTTCCACCTGCTGGCCGCCGCGCATGTGGTGCAGGACCAGCACTTCATGCTGCAAAAAGAAGTGGTTGAGCGCATGGCCGCCAGCCCGGGCTGCAAAGACTTCGGCCGGCTCACCGTGATGCTGCAGTGGCGCTACCGCATCGAGCATGTGCTGGACGTGCCACCCGAGGCCTTCGACCCCCCGCCGCGTGTGGATTCAGCCGTGGTGCGCATGCTGCCGCTTGCCACAGCCGCTGCCGTGGACGCCGCGCGTTTGGGTGAACTGGTGGCTTGTGCGTTTTCACAGCGGCGAAAAATCTTGCGCCACACACTCGGCCGGTGGATTGAACAGCAAGGGCTGCAAACATCGTTTGACCTGCAGCGGCGGGCTGAAGAGGTGCCGGTGGCGGAGTACCTGGCGCTGGCTCGATTGAAGGCTGGCTGACCGCTTCGGCTTCCTGAGGCTTGCTTGCTGGTTTGGCGCGCCTGCTATTAGCGCGCCGGCTATCAGCGCGCCGGCTATCAGCGTGCTTGCTGTGGGCGTGCTTGCAGTCGTGGCGGTCGCAAGCCGCTGGGGTGTGCTGCTTCGCTCATGTCCTCCTTTGACGGCCTGCGGCCGCCAAATTCCTCCTGTACTTCGCTACGCAGCACACCCCAGCGGCTTGCTCATCCAACGGCTGCGGCAAGGCCACGGCGGTAAGCCAAAGTTGGTGGTTGCGTCCACACCAGGAGGCGCTCCTGCTCGCGGGCCGCCACTCATGCAGGCACGCGCGGTCTGCACAGCTCGTTTCACCCGCAGCCACGCCGCGTTGCGCGTCAGTCCAAACCAGGCTCAGCCGCCGCCCGCCACAACCCCGCGTGCTGCAGCAGCGCCAGCACCCGTGCCATCACGTTCTGGCGGTAGGCATGCAGGTCGCGGCCCTCGTAGTCATGAAAGCCGCTGGCCGTTTTCAGGCCCAGCCGGCCTGCTTCGAACATGCGGCCCACAATGGGCGGCGCCGTGTAGCGCGCCGCGCTGATGCTGGTGGCCATCTCGCGGCTGGCGTGGTGCAGGATGTCCACACCGCCGAAGTCGATGAACTCCACCACACCCAGCGCCGCGAAGCGCAGGCCCATGCCGTAGCGCGTGGCCTTGTCGATCTCTTCGGCTGTGGCCATCCCTTCTTCCACCATGCGCGCGGCTTCATTCATCACCAGCGCCTGCAGGCGCGGCACGATGTAGCCCGGCGTGGGGCCACACACCACGGGCACTTTGCCGATGGCTTGCATCAGCGCCTGGGTGCGCGCCAGCACCTCGGGCGCCAGGCCGGGGTGGGTGGACAGTTCCACCACCGGCATGAGGTAAGCCGGGTTCAGCCAGTGCATGTTCAGGAAACGCTCGGGCTGACGAACCAAAACCGTCAGTTGCGTGACGAGCAGGCTGCTGGTGGTGCTGGTGATGATGGCGCTGCTGCTGCAGTGGTGGTTGATGGCGTCGAAGGCATCGCGCTTGGCATCCAGCGTCTCGGGCACCGCTTCAAACACCAGCTCTGCGGCCGCCAGCGCGGCCGGCGCGTCGGCCGCCGACACCAGCTGCGCCCGTGTGGCCAGCGTTGCCACCTGATCGGCGCGCAGCGTGCCCAGTTGCACCAGGCCTTGCAGCGCGCCGCGCACTTCAGCATCCACTTCGGCTTGCAGCTGAGCAAAGGCCTGCGGCGTGCGAGTGCGCAAGTCCACCAGCGCAACGCGGTGGCCGGCGTAAGCAAAAGCAATCGCGATGCCACGCCCCATGCGGCCGGCGCCAACAGCGCAAAAGCGGGCCCCAGCAGGGGCGGCACTGGGTGCGGTCAGGCTGGTTTGCTCTTGCGCCATTCAGGCTTCACCGTCGTGCAGCAACTGCACCAGCTGCGCCTGGCTCAGCGACGCCAGATTCAGCGCTTCCAGCGTGCGCGGCCCCAGTCGCAAGTCCCGGCCCAGGAATGCGCCCACGAGCGCCAGGATGCCGTCTGCAAGCGGCGCTTCGGCACCCGCCCAGCGCGCCACGCTGGCCAGGAACGCCAGCCCGAGTTCGGTGTCTTCGCTGATGTAGCGGTGACTGTGCAGGTCGATGTGTTCGCGCCAGTCGCCACTTCTCTGCAACGTCTTGTGCGCGTCGCCATACATCCAGCGGTGGTTGTTGTAGTGGTCGGCCAGCGGGTAATGCGGCGCGCCGTAGCCCAAAGCTTCACGCACGGCGATGCGCTCGAAGTCCAGCCTGTCGGTGACGGCGCGCACGGCGGCTTGCGTGCCTTCGGTGTGGATGTCCCATTTCTGAAAATGCTGCAGCGGCGCCGCATTCATCACCATCAAGGGTGGGTGGATGATGGGCCCGGCGTTCATCAGCGCACCCGACAGCGCGTCGCCACAGCCGTGCACCGCCGGGTAAGCCTGGCGCACGGTGGCCAGTGCACGTTTGGTATGCCGCGCTGGGTAAACGCCCGTGGGCAGGTGAATGGCGCGTACGCTGACGTTGACCTCGCGCACGCCGTGTTTGCGCGCCAGGTAAGGCAAGGTGCCAGTCTCGGCCCAGGCCAGGTCGGCACGGTTGCCACTTTCACGCACCCGGCGCGCCATCACGAAGCTGCCGAAGGTGCCGGGCGGCAGGAACACCACCTGGCCGTTAGCCAGGTGCGGCGCCATCGCAAGGGCGATGTCGGCCTGCGCAGTGGCGGGTGCCGGGATAACGATCAATGCAGCGCCGTGCAGGGCCTGGCCGATGTTGGCCGTGGCGCGCGCCAGGTGCACCTCGCGCACGCCGCTGGCGTCTTTCAGCGTGATGCAGCCACTGTCGATGACGGGCTGCAGCGCTGTGGCGTCGCGCCGCCACAGCGCCACTTCATGCCCGGCTTCGGTCAAATCGGCGGCGGCGGCATAACCACCATGGCCACCGCCCAACACGGCAATTTTCATCACGCAGCGTTCTTCGAAATGCAAAGGTTCAGCCCACGCGGGCCTGCCGCAATACTGCCATGCCCCGCTGCATCAAGAAGCCGGCAGTTCCAGCGTCACCAGCGTGCCGCCGCCGGCGGGGCAGACCACGTGCACGCGGCCTTGGTGCAGTTCAGCAATGCGCCTGACGATGGCCAGGCCCAGGCCTTTGCCTTCTTCGCTGGTGGCCGGCGCCACGCCGGTGCGGCTTTGGTACAGGCGGTCGAACAGATGGGGTTGGTCGGCCGGCGCTATGCCCTGGCCTTCGTCGTGCACTTGCACCAGCACCCGCGCGGTTGAGGCTTCGGCTTCGGCAGGCCGTTCAAGATGCTGAACGCTCAGTTCGATAGCTTTTCCAGCCGGCGTGAACTTCAGTGCGTTGTCCAGCAAGTTGGCCACCGCACGTTCAAAGAGTTCGATGTCCACTTCGGCCACCGGCTTCACCGTGCCGCGCTGCACGAAGCGCAGCGCCACGCCTTTTTGCACCGCGCGCTGCTCGAAGCGGCGCGTGATGTCGTCCAGCACCTCCACGAGATCCAGCCGCATCGGGTGCAGCTTGAATTGCGGCTCGTCCAGCAGCGCCAGGTCCCCGAGCGAGCGCACCATGGCCGCCGCATTGCGTGTGTTGCGCAGCGCCACCGCCACCAGTTGCCGATCTTGTTCGCGTTCTTGTTGGCGCGCTGCCGGCTCTTCCGGTGCTGCGGCCCAGCGCAGTTCCAGCGTTTCCAGGCAGGCCACGGTGGCGGTCAGCGGGCTGCGCAGGTCGTGCGACAAATTGCTGACACTTTCGCGCCTGAAATGGTCCAGCCGCTTCAGTTCGTCCCACTGCTGGCGCAGCTTGGCCAACAGCGCATGAAAACCGCTGCGCAGCTTGGCGAATTCGTCATGACCACCCTGGGGCATGGGCGCAGGCGGGCTGGCCTCGACGCTGAAACCACGCTGCTCGGCCAGCGCCACCTCGTCGCTCAGCGCCCGCAGCGGCCGCGTTACCGCGACGATGATCCAGGCCGCCAGCGCCGCAGCTAACACAATAAGTGCAGCCACCGTGGCCAGCGCCGGGCCGGCCAGGCGGCTGCCGAACATCGCCAGGCGCTGCGTTGGCACGGGCGCCTTGCGGCACGCCAGGTACAGGTAACCCTGGGTGGCCGCCACCGGCCCGATGCTGGTGCGCGAGAGTGCGCGCGCGGCCACCACCGCCATGTCGTCGCCGGTGTCGGGGTCCAGGCCCATCAAATAGGCGCCGGCTGGTGTGCGCCCCAGCCGCGCCACCTCGGCCGCCTGCTGCACAGCCTGCAGCGGCAGCCTGCTGCCCAGCGCCGGCGCGCTGGCGCTGCTGCTGGCCAGCAGGCGGCCTTGGGCGTCCAGCAGATACAAGCGGCTGTCGGGGTCGAACAGCAGCAGGCTGCGCAGGAAGTTGGCGAACTCTTCGGGGTTGCGCTGCTGCTGTTCCAGCAGGCTGTCGTGTTGCTGCAGCACACGGGTCATAAACGCTTCGGCACGCAGATAAGCACTTTCGCGCTCGAAGCGCTGAAAGGCCAGCGCCACGGTGGCCAGCACCGCCACGGCGGTGGCCAGGCCGGTCAGGAACACTGTCAGCGCCAGGCGCAGGCGCACGCTCATTGGACGGCGGTTCCTTTACTGCGGCGCATCGCGCATCTTGTAGCCGGCACCGCGCACGGTGAGGATGAGACGCGGGTTCATCGCGTCGGCTTCCAGCTTGCTGCGCAACCGGTTGATGTGGGTGGTGACGGTGTGCTCGTAGCCGTCGTGGGTGTAGCCCCACACGGCGTCGAGCAGCTGCGCGCGTGAAAACACCTGGCCCGGGTGGCGCGCGAAATGCAGCAGCAAGTCAAATTCCAGCGCGGTGAATTCCAGCGCGCGGCCGGCCAGTCGCGCTTCACGCCGCACGGGCTGGATGTCGAGTTCGCCGTTGCGCACGGCCTGCGCAGCTGCCGGCGCCGGCGCGGCCTGGGCCGCACGCAACAGCTCGGCGCGGCGCAGCAGCGCCTTCACCCGCGCCAGCAATTCAGCCATCGAAAAGGGCTTGGTCAGGTAATCGTCGGCGCCCAGTTCCAGGCCCAGCACACGGTCGAGTTCGGTGCTCTTGGCGGTCAACATCAGAATAGGCGTGGCCTGGCCTTTGTTGCGCAGCGCCTTGCACACCTCCAGCCCGTCCAGGCCCGGCATCATCAAGTCCAGCACCAGCAAATCGGCCGGCTGTGCCAGCTGCTGCGCCACCGCTGAAACACCGTCGGCCACCGCACGCACCTGGTAGCCACCGTGCCGCAGGTTCAGCACGATCAAGTCGCGGATGTCGGCCTGGTCTTCGGCCACGAGGATGTGCGGGGGCATGGCGGACTGTCGCGTTGCGATGCGGGGTTCTTACGGCGAGCAGAGCCCAAGCCAGGAAAGCGCTTTGACGGCACTTTGACGGCGCTTTGACCGCAATGTGATCTGTTTGTGATGTTTGTTGATGAAGCCGCGATGTGCGCTCGGCACAGTGTAGCCATCGACCCTGGCTCCACCACCGCTCATTCACCCGCCGCATCCACAGCGGCCGCAAAGCCGTACACACCCACCATGCATGCCGCCCTGCACACCCTGCCGCTGACTTTCAACCCCGCCCTGCTGGCGCCCCTGCCAGAAGTGGCCGCACTGGGCTGGGCCGACCTGGCCCCGCATCGCAGCCGCCTGGTGCAATTCGCCCGCCGCCGCCTGCTGGACCCGAGCCTGGCCGAAGACCTGGTGCACGACGTCTTTGAAGCCGTCATCACCGGCCGCGCGCAGTTTGGCGGCAGAAGCAGCCTCAGTACCTGGCTGGTGGGGGTGCTGAAACACAAGATCGTGGACCTGGTTCGGCAGCGCACGGGGCACGTCAGCCTGGACCAGGGCTTTGATGATGACGACGCTGAAAGCAGCACGCAGCACGCCGAACTGGTGTGTGGCCAACCCGGCCCGGCCGAAGTGGCCGAACAGCGCCAGCTGCTGCGCCGCACGCTGCAACGCATCAGCGCCCTGCCCGACAACCTGAAGCGCGTGGTGGAACTGCGTGTGCTGCAAGACGACAGCACCGAAGATGTTTGTCAGGCGCTGAACATCAGCGAGCAGAATTTGTTTGTGCGCCTGCACCGGGCGCGCAAGGTGCTGGCTGCGGCGGCCTGACCCGGGCACAGCGCCGGGGGTCGCAGACGGCGGCGCTGCAGCCGCCCCCGCTGCCCGCCAGCGGGTCAAAGCGCCTCGCGGCGCGGCTGGGGTCCCGCCTAGAATTCCCGGCTCTGCCACCCCGCCGCTGCCGGCACCACCCCATGCCCAAACAAGACACTCCTTTGATGGCCAACGCCATCCGCGCCCTGGCCATGGACGCCGTGCAGCAGGCGAGTTCCGGCCACCCCGGTGCGCCGATGGGCATGGCCGACATGGCAGTGGCTTTGTGGGGCCGGCACCTGAAGCACAACCCGGCCGACCCGCATTGGCCCGACCACGACCGTTTTGTGCTGAGCAACGGCCACGGCAGCATGCTGCTGTATGCACTGCTGCACCTGAGCGGCTACGACCTGGCCATGAGCGAGCTGCGCAACTTCCGCCAGTTGCGCAGCTTGACGCCAGGCCACCCCGAAGTGGACGTGACGCCGGGTGTGGAAACCACCACCGGCCCGCTGGGCCAGGGCATCGCCAACGCGGTGGGCATGGCGCTGGCCGAGAAGTTGATGGCGGCCGAATTCAACCGCCCGGGCCACGATCTGGTGAACCACCACACCTACTGTTTCCTGGGCGACGGCTGCCTGATGGAAGGCATCAGCCACGAAGCGGTGGCGCTGGCCGGCGCCTGGAAACTCTCGAAGCTGGTGGCGCTGTATGACGACAACGGCATCAGCATCGACGGCAAGGTGCAGCCCTGGTTCATTGACAACGTGGGCCAGCGTTTTGGTGCCTGCGGCTGGAACGTGATCGGCCCGCTGGACGGGCACGATGTTGCTGTCGTTGACGCAGCACTGGCACAGGCCAAAAGCAGCAACACACAGCCGACGCTGATCATCTGCCGCACCACCATCGGCAAAGGTTCACCCAACCGGGGCGGCACCGCGAAGGCACACGGTGAAGCGCTGGGCGCCGATGAGATCAAGCTCACGCGCGAGGCGCTGGGCTGGGCCCATGAACCCTTTGTCATACCCGAATCCGCCTACGCCGCCTGGGACGCAAAAGCGGCCGGCGCCAAAGCGCAAGCTACCTGGGCCGCGCGCACGGCCGCGTATGCCGCCGCGTTCCCGGAACAAGCCGCCGAATACACACGCCGCATGGCCGGCGATTTGCCCGCCAACTTTGCCCAAACCGCCGTGAACGCCGTGTTGGCGGCACACACCAAGGCCGAAACGGTGGCCAGCCGCAAAGCCAGCCAGCAGGCGCTGGAGGTGTTCACCAAAGCCTTGCCTGAACTGCTGGGCGGCAGTGCCGACCTGACCGGCAGCAATCTGACCAACACGTCTTCCACAGCGCCTTTGCGCTTCGATGAGAACGGTGCCTGCAATGGCGGCCGCCACATCAATTACGGCGTGCGCGAATTTGGCATGGCGGCCGTCATGAACGGCGTTGCGCTGCACGGTGGTTTCATCCCCTATGGCGGCACCTTCCTGACCTTCAGTGACTACAGCCGCAACGCCATCCGCATGGCCGCGCTGATGAAAAAACGCGTCATTCATGTCTTCACGCACGACAGCATCGGCCTGGGTGAAGACGGACCTACCCACCAAAGTGTGGAGCACGCCGCAGCGCTGCGCCTGATTCCCAACCTGGACGTCTGGCGCCCGGCCGACACCGCTGAAACGGCCGTGGCCTGGACGATGGCCATCGCCAACAAAACACGGCCCAGCGCGCTGCTGCTCAGCCGCCAGAACCTGCAGTATCTGCCCAAGGCGGCGTCAGCCGCCGCTCGTGATGCTTCCGGGTTGGATGCAATCAGCAAAGGCGCCTATGTGCTGGCCGAGCCGGTCGAAGTGGGGCTGAAGAAAAAAGCGCAGGCCGTGATCATTGCCACCGGCAGCGAAGTGGCGCTCGCGCTGCACGCACAAGCGGCACTGGCAGCACTGAAGATTGCCGTGCGCGTGGTCAGCATGCCCAGCACCAGCGTGTTTGACCGCCAGAGCGAGAAATACAAAACCAGCGTGCTGCCCGCCGGCGTGCCGCGCATCGCCATCGAAGCCGGCGTCACCGACGGCTGGTGGAAATATGGCTGCGCGGCCGTGGTGGGCATCAACACCTACGGCGAAAGTGCACCCGCGCCGGCACTGTTCAAGCACTTCAAGATCACGACCGAAAACCTGGCTGCTGTGGTGCGCAAAGTGTTGGCACGTTGAGCTGCCCTTGCTGCGCCGCCCCAACTTTCATCCTCACAGGAAACAACCATCATGACCATCAAAGTAGGCATCAACGGCTTCGGCCGCATCGGGCGCATGGTGTTCCGCGCTGCGGTGCAGAACTTCCCCGGCATCCAGATTGTGGGCATCAACGACCTGCTGGAACCCGACTATCTGGCCTACATGCTGAAGTACGACAGCGTGCATGGCCGCTTCAAGGGCGACATTGCTGTTGATGGCCAAACGCTCATCGTCAACGGTCAACGCATGCGCCTGACCGCCGAAAAAGACCCGGCGGCGCTGAAGTGGAGTGACGTGGGCGCCGATGTGGTGGTGGAAGCCACGGGGCTGTTCTTGACCCAAGACACCTGCCAGAAGCACATAGCCGCCGGCGCCAGGAAGGTCATACAAAGTGCACCGTCCAAAGACGACACACCGATGTTCGTTTACGGTGTGAACGACAAAAGCTACGCCGGCCAGACCATCATCAGCAACGCCAGTTGCACCACCAACTGCCTGGCACCCGTGGCCAAGGTGCTGCACGACAGTTTCGGCATCAAGCGCGGCCTGATGACCACCGTGCACGCTGCCACCGCCACGCAAAAAACGGTGGACGGCCCCAGCAACAAAGACTGGCGCGGTGGCCGGGGCATATTGGAAAACATCATTCCCAGTTCCACCGGCGCAGCCAAGGCGGTGGGGGTGGTGATACCCGAGCTGAACAAGAAGCTGACCGGCATGGCATTCCGTGTGCCCACCAGCGACGTGAGCGTGGTGGACCTGACGGCCGAACTCGTCAAAGAAGCCAGCTTCGCTGACATCTGCAATGCGATGAAAGCAGCGGCTAACGGCCCAATGAAGGGTGTGCTGGCCTACACCGAAGACAAGGTGGTAGCCACCGACTTCCGCGGCGAGCCCTGCACCAGCGTGTTTGACGCCGACGCGTCGATCGCGCTGGACAGCACTTTTGTGAAAGTGGTGGCCTGGTATGACAACGAATGGGGTTACTCGAACAAGGTGCTGGAGATGGTGCAGGTGATGGCGCGCTGAGGCTGTTGCGGTGCGTGCTGCGGCGCACATCACGGCGCAATCTGCGGCGCAATCTGCGGCGCACGCAAACCCCTTTCGCCTTACATTATTGAGAACGAGTAAGGGGTTGCGACATGCTCATCACCATCACCTCCAAAAGGCAGGTCACATTTCCGGCCCATGTGCTTGACGCCCTCGGCGTCAAGCCGGGAGACCGGCTCGAGCTTCATGCCAGCCCTGACGGCTTCCTGCTGCGGGCCAGGCGTGTCGACGCCAGCCGGCTGGCGCCGCTGCGCGGCAAGCTGAACCCACAAGCTCCGGCTTTCAATATTCACGCCTTCCGCGAGCAAACGCATGCCCCGGCGCTGCGGGATTGATACCTCCATCCTGGTGCGCTTGGCGACCGGCGAGCCGGCTGGCGATTTCGAGCTTGTGGTGGCAGCGCTGACCCAACTGGTTGAGGTGGAACACGTAGCGCTGTTCGCCAGCCACATGGTTATCGGCGAAGCCTATATCGCGTTGCAGCACCACTACGCCGTTAGCAAGCCGGCCGCCAAGACGGCTTTGCGCAGTGTGCTGAGCAGCGGTCTCGTGGCCCCAACGGGCGGAGACACGGTGATGGCAGCGCTGGCCAGCAGCCGCGGCTGCGGCTTGCTGGACCGCCTGATAACGCTGCAATACAGCAGCGACGAGCTGAACACACTGACGCTGGACCGAAAAATGGCGGCGCTGCTCAACGCAACGCGCCTGAACATCAAGGCGGCGCGCCAGTAACGTGCGGGCAACGACGACGGGCACAGCGGCGGTTGACGCACCGTTCGCCGGCCGCATTAACGGTCCACCTCGACGGGCTGCAGCGGTGGACGCAGGCCTAAACTGCCGCCGATGAACATTCAGCGCCACCCCCCGGTGCGGCTTGCAGATTGGCTGCTGGCCGCTTTTTTCTGTCTATCAGCCGGCACCGCCAGCGCCGCGCGGCCGTTGCCGCCGGTAGAAGGCGAAGTCATCGTCGGCTTCAAGCCGCAGGGCGACACGATGCGCAAACATGCGCTGGCGGCGCGTGCGGCGCGCGCCGAGGTGCAGACGGTGTTGGGCCAGCGCGCTGCCGCGCTGGGCGCCCGTGTCAATCGCACTTTGCAGGCTGGTCGTGCTGTAGGGCCACATATGCAGGTGATCCGGGCAGCGGGTGCAGACGCCGTTCAGCTGGCCCGTCAACTGGCCGCCGACCCCGATGTGGCTTTTGCGGTTCCCAATGGTCGAAAACGCCTCGTGGCCGCGCCCAACGACCCGCTCTACGCGGAGGCCGCACTGCGGGTGCGGCCCAACGGCCCCGCCGCCGGACAGTGGTATCTGCGCGCGCCAACGGCCAGCGTGGTGTCATCAATCAATATCGAAGCTGCCTGGACACGCACCCTGGGTCGCCCCAACATCGTGGTGGCGGTGCTGGACACCGGCGTGCGCTTCGACCACCCGGACCTTGGTCGTGTGGCCAACCAAGGCGTGTTGTTGCCGGGCTATGACTTCGTCGGCAATGGCCAGGTGGCCAATGACAACCAAAATCAAGGCGTCATCACAACTCGCATCAACGGCATGGTTTCGGTGGATTGGGACGACGATCCCAGTGATCCGGGAGATTGGGTTAGCGCCGACGACCTGGCGAGCAGCACATTCAATGAGTGTGGTCAATCGTCCAGCTCATGGCACGGCACCTCCACCGCGAGTTTGATTGGGGCGCTCGCCAACAACGGTCTTGGCATTGCTGGCGCATCGCCCGGCGTGCGCGTACTTCCGGTACGGGTGCTCGGTAAGTGTTTTGGTGAGGATGCCGACATCTGGGCGGGCATGTTGTGGGCTGGCGGCATTGCGGTGCCGGGCGTCCCCGAAAACCTCAACCCGGCACGGGTCATCAACATGAGCCTAGGAGGTGCCGGGTTTTGCAATGATGGCTACCGGAGCGTCGTGAGTCAGCTCGTGTCGCGCAAAGTAGTCGTCGTAGCAGCCGCAGGCAACGGTGCCGGTGGCGCGGTGGGTGAACCAGCCAACTGCCCTGGCGCCATCGCCGTAGTGGCGCTTCGGCATGCCGGCAGCAAGGTCGGGTTTTCTGACATCGGGCCCGAGGCTGCTATCGCAGCGCCTGGCGGAAATTGCATCAACACTGCCAGGGGCTCTGAATGTCTCTATCCCATCGTTGCAGCAACCAATTCGGGAGACTTTGGACCGGTTGACTCGACGTGGAGCGACAGCTATGGACGGATCACGGTCGGTACCAGTTTTTCTACCCCGCTGGTATCGGCTGTAGCGGCGTTGATGCTGTCTCAGCAGCCCTTGCTCGACCCGGAGCAAGTCAAGTTGGCCCTGCAGGTCTCAGCCCGCACCTTCCCTACAACTGGAGCCAACAACGGGGCGGATTCGCTCTCCGTCAGGCGCTGCGACGAGCCAGATCGATATCCTGCTTCGCTGTTTCGACCGGGTCACCCCGACTATGCCCGTGACTCCCAGTGTTACTGCACCACCGCCCTCTGCGGCGCCGGCATGCTGGACGCAGGCGCTGCCGTGGCCGCCGTCAGTGGCCCGCTGGCGCGCGTGGAAGTGAGCACAGCCTCACCCACGGCGGGCCAGCCGGTCTTGTTTACTGCCGCCGGCAGCCTGAGCACGGCGGGTGCTGCGCTGACCCGTTACGAATGGCTGCTGGCCGACGGCGGTGGCATCGTCAGAACCTTTGACAGCGCCACCAATGCCGTCACTGCCGAGCTCACACCCACCGCAGCCGGCAGCTTCACGGTGCGCTTGACGGTGACTGACGCCAGCGGTGCCACAGCCAGTGCCAGCACCACCGTCGCGGTGGCGGCCACACCTGCGGTAGTGCCGCCCGTCTTCCCACCCCCCGCCAACACCGGCGGCGGTGGGGGTGGCGGTGGCGCCACATCGCTGTGGTGGGTGCTGGGTGTGTTGCTGGCGGTTGCACTTCTGCACACAAGCCGGCCGGCTGAACGGCGCGCGCGCGGCGCAGCACCTCAATAATCGCTGTGTTCGGCCGCCGCGCGGCCGATATATGTGCGTCCGTGGCCTGAATTCACAATGCGGGGCCACGCCCCCATCGTGGCAGCGATCCACATTGATGTCAGGGTGTTTTGTAGCGTGCTGCGCCTGTCTGCCCGTTTCTGCCGCAACAAGTTGACGCTGGCCGCTGCTGTGCTGGCTGCAGCTTTGGGCCTGGGCCTCAGCCTCAGATTGGCCAGCGCACAAACACCCGTGGCGGGCACACCCGGCGGCAGCAACCCCGGCCCCACCCGCACACAACCCGGCCAGCTGACGGTGGGCCTGACGCGCATGCCGCAGCCGCTGCAGGCCGCGCAGGGCAGCCAGGGCCTGATCGTGCGGCTGAAAGAAGCCGCACCGCACATCACGGTGAACCCCGCACTCGCGCCCCTGGGTGACCAGATGCGCAAACGCGACAGCGAACGCTGGCGCGCGGTGTTGCGCGGCTCGGGCCTGACGGCGACTTCGGGCGCACGAGAACCGGTGATGCGGCCTTCAGGGCGCGACACCTATGTGCTCGACTTCGGGCGCCTGCTGTCGGCCGAAGAAACCGAAAAAGTCGCGGCCCGGCTGCGCGCGCGGCCTGAAGTGGAATGGGTTGCCGCCAACTCGCTGGAACAGCGGCTGCAGGTCAGTAACGACCCCCTGGCGCCAGAACAGTGGTGGCTGAAGGCCGTGGCCGGAGTCAATGGCAACACCCAGGCCGACCGGCTGCGCGGTGTGCCGGGCTTTTTCCCGGCCTGGCAAAGTGGCCTGGCGGGCACCGGTGCCGCCGCCGGAGGCGGCACGTCGGCGGTGGTGGCCGTGCTCGACACCGGCATCACGGCCCACCCCGACCTGCTGGGCCGTGTGTTGCCGGGTTACGACTTTGTCAGCGACCCGCAACTGGCGGGCGACGGCAACGGCCGCGATGCCGACGCCAGCGACACCGGCGACTGGGTGTCCGCCGCCGACCGCCAGCAAGCGCGTTTTGCCGGCTGTGCCGAGCAGCGCAGTTCCTGGCACGGCACCGTCATCGCGGGCCTGGTGGCGGCCAACACCGACAACACCGTGGGCGTGGCCGGCATCGACCGCCAGGCGCGCATCCTGCCCGTGCGGGTGGCCGGCAAATGCGGCGCGGCGGTGGCCGACATCGTGGACGGCATGCGCTGGGCGGCCGGGCTGGCGGTGGCCGGTGTGCCCACCAACCCGCACCCGGCGCGCATCATCAACATCAGCTTCGGCGGCGCTGCGGCTTGCGGGCGCGAATACCAGGCTGCCGTCGACGAACTGAAGAGCCACGGCGTGGTGGTGGTGGCCGCTGCCGGCAACGACCACGGCGCGGTGGCGCGGCCGGCCAACTGCAACGGCGTGGTGGGCGTGGCGGCGCTGAACCGCGACGGCTTCAAAACCCACTATTCCAGCTTCGGCAGCGCGCTGGCCGCCAGCGGCCTGGCCACCGTGGGCGGTGACGACGGCCGCTCGGGCGCCTGGCGTGACCTGCTGGCCGACGGCGGCCTGGTGACGGTGTGGAACGCCGGTGCCACCGGCGCGGGTGATGCCGGCTACGCCAAGCTTTTTGGCACCAGTTTTGCGGCCCCGCTGGTATCGGGCACGATCAGCCTGATGCTGGGTGTGAACCCGGCGCTGAGCGTGGAACAGTTGATCGAAGGCTTGCGCAAAACCGCGCGCCCGCATGTGGTGTCAACGTTTATCGGCGCTTGCAGCGACAGCAACCCCGGCCGCTGCATCTGCAGCACCCAAAGCTGCGGCGCCGGCATGCTGGACGCCGAACAGGCGCTGCGTTACGCCGCCAACCCTGGCAGTTATGTCGCCCCCGTGCGTGCGCTGCAGCAGCTGGACACAGCCGAGATCCGCCAGGCCGTGGCGCTGGGCCCCGACCTGCCGCCCAACGGCACCGCCGTGGCCAGCGGTTTGACGGGCGCTGCAGGTGGTGAAAGTGGCGCTGCAGGCACGACCGGCGCCAGCGCTACCGGCGGTGCAGCCACCAGCGGCGGCGCTGGCGCGGGTGCTGCCGGTGGCGGTGGCGGTGGCGGTGGCGGCGGTGGCGCCGCAGGCTGGCAATTCACACTGCTGCTGCTGCTGGCTTGCGCCGCTTTGGCAAAAGCCCGGCCGGCCTGAACCTTCAGCTACACACTGCTCCAGTCAGTCAGGGCCCAGCGCAGCGCGTGAACCGTTCCTGCTGCGCAAACACCGCTTCGCGCAGGCGCTGCGCCAGCGCCGGGCTGGCGGCAGCCACGCGCAAACGCGACAGCTGGGCTGAACCTGCAGGCGCGGGCACCACACGCGCCACGGTGGCGACGGCCGGGTAACGCGAGGCCAGCAGGCTGAGCGCTGCTTCGGCATCAGCACGGCTGAAATGGCGTGAAAACACCAAACCCGGCGCAATGTCGCGCGGCGCGTCCAGCAGGTCGGGCACCGGCACACCCTGCCGCTGCCAGGCCTGCAGGCGCGTGCGCCGTGCGGCCGCGTCAGCAAAGCGGCCGGCAAACACCAGCCAGGCCGGCGCGGCCAGCGGCAGTTCGGCCAGCGCAGCGCTGTCCACACCCAGGCGGGCCAGGGTTTTAGCGGCCGCTGCCAGCTGCTCGGCCGTGAAAGGGCCGGCTTCCAGACACAGCGCCGTGGGGTCGACGGCTTCAGGCGCTGTTGGGACGGCTGGGGCGGCTGGGGCCGGGCCGCTGGCGTTGCCGGCGGCCGTTGAAACAGGCCTGGCCGCGTCTGCAGTGCCCGCGCGCGGCGCCGCGTTGGCTGCTCGTGCAGCGTCGGGGCCGAGCAGCACAAAACGTTCGGGCTTGACCTGCGCCGCCAGCCGCTCGGGTTCACGCTGGCTGTGGCCGGGCGGGGGCCACGCCGCACCCAGCCAGCCTTGCGTCCAGCCGAAAAACAGCACATTGGTGAACAGCAGCGTTACCAGCAGCGCGCGCAGCATCAGGCGCTTTCGGCGGGCTGCACCACGGGGGCCTGCGGGCGGGTTGGCACCTGGTGGCCCGGCCTCGGCATCATGCGCACACTGACCTCGCCGCTGTGCACACGCTGCAGCACGCCGTCGTCGGTTTGCACCTGCAGCGCACCGTCGACTGCCACCCCCATCGCCCGGCCTTGCAGTGCCGGGTTGCCGTGTGTGCTGACGGCGCGACCGCGCAGCAGGTCACGCGCTGCAAAACCGGTTTGCAGCGGCGCAAAACCGGCACGTTCGAAACTGCGCAGCGCCTGCGCCAGCGGCAACGCCAGGCAGGCCAGTGCATGCGCTGCTTCGGTGCCGGGCTGCAGTTCCTGCAGACAGGCATAACCGTGATCCAGTGCGGCATCGGGTACCGCATCCAGGCCTGCTGCGGCCTCGCCGCCCACACGGATTTCCTGCGGCCTGATGTTCAAACCCACACCCACCACGCAGTAGCGCTGGCCACCGCGCAGCGTGGTTTCCACCAGCACGCCGCCGAGCTTGCGGCCTGGCGTGCCGGTTTTGCCGGGGCCGGCATCCATCAGCCACAAGTCGTTGGGCCACTTCAGCATCAGCCGCGGCGGCTGGCCGGGCTGCAGCAACGGCGGCGGCTCCAGTGCATCGGCCAGCGCCAGGCCCACCGCCAGCGACAAACCCTCCCAGCGCAAGGGTGCCAGTGGCAAGCCGAGTGAAAAGGTCAGTGACGCGCCGGCGGTGCTGAGCCACGGGCGACCCCGGCGCCCACGGCCCTGGGTTTGATGTTCAGCCACCAACAGGCAGGGCCGGTTGTCAGCGGTGCGCTGCAGCAACTGCGTGTTGGTGGAATCCAGCTCGCGCCGCACGTCCACATGCAGGCCAGGCCACACCACGCGCAAGCTGTGCTGCAGCGCTTCAATCAAGGCTTCGTTTTCCCAGCCTGCGGCAGTGGCCATGATGGGGGTGGGCTTCGCTGCCGCGCTGCCGCTCAGCGCTTCGGGGCCAGCATCGTGCTGCGGCAGCTGAAGTGGCCGCAGCGGCACTCGTATTCTTTTTTCAGCTTCGGGGTGTAGCGCTCGTCGATGATCAAGCCGTAGTCGTAAAAAAGCTCAGCACCCACTTTGAGATTTTTCAAAGCCCGGATGTAAACGCGGCCGTCGTCGGTTTGGTCGGCCTTGCAGTTGGGCCGGCAGGCGTGGTTGATCCAGCGCGATGCATTGCCGCCCACATTCGCGTCGATGACCCGCTGCTCATCCACATGGAAATAAAACGTGTGGTTGGGTTCGGCCGGATTGTGCGGGTGGCGGCGCAGCGCCTCGGGCCAGCTGATGACCTGGCCGACATATTCGATGATGCGTACACCTCGCTTGATAGGCTGCAGCGCAAAAACGCCTTTGCCGTGCACGCCGCTTTTGCGCACCTGGATGCGGCGGCCGCCGTCTGGCTTGGCTGGCGTGGCTGGAAGTTCGACTGTCGAAGTGGCCGGCGTTTTTTTTCGGATCGGTGATTTTTTCGCTGCGGCTTGCAAGGTCTTGTTCATTCGGTACATTGAATTCGTACGAGCGCGCGTGCACACGTGTGCAGGCGCGCGTGAAGCGGCGGATTGTAGGCACGGCCCTTGAAGGGCTGGCAGAAGGAAACATGAGCAAGACCATCATCATTGCCGAGAAGCCCAGCGTGGCACAGGACATCGTGCGCGCCTTGACCGGAAGCGCCGGCAAGGGCGCAGCCAAGTTCGAGAAATTTGCCGATCACTTCGAAAGTGACGACACCATCGTCACGTCAGCCGTCGGCCACCTGGTGGAAATCACCGCACCCGAGGAATACGACGTCAAACGCGGCAAGTGGAGTTTTGCCAACTTGCCTGTGGTGCCACCGCACTTTGACGTGGCGCCCATCGACAAGGCCAAGACACGGCTGAACGCGGTGGTCAAACTGGTGAAGCGCAAAGACGTGAGCGCGGTGGTCAACGCCTGCGACGCGGGGCGCGAGGGCGAGCTGATCTTTCGCCTCATCATGCAATACGCCTTTGGCGACAAGGTGCACGGCAAGCCGATCACGCGGCTGTGGCTGCAGAGCATGACGCCGCAGGCGATACGCGACGGCTTTGCCCATCTGCGCACCGACCAGCAGATGCTGGGCCTGGCCGACGCGGCGCGCAGCCGCAGCGAAGCCGACTGGCTGGTGGGCATCAACGGCACCCGCGCGATGACGGCTTTCAACAGCCGCGACGGTGGCTTTTTTCTGACCACGGTGGGCCGCGTGCAAACGCCCACGCTCAGCATCGTGGTGGAACGCGAAGAGAAAATCCGCAAACACATCTCAAGGCCTTACTGGGAAGTGGTGGCCACATTCGACGCCGCCGCCGGCAGCTACGACGGCAAGTGGTTGAACGCGGCCTGGAAGAAAAACCCGGACGACCCCGAAGCGCGCGCCGACCGCCTGTGGGACGCAGCCAGCGCGCGCGCCATCGCCGCTGCGGTGCGCGGCCAGCCGGCCACCGTGGTGGACGAAGCCAAGCCCAGCACCCAGAGCAGCCCGCTGCTGTATGACCTGACTACGCTGCAGCGCGAAGCCAACGGCCGCTTTGGCTACAGCGCCAAAACCACGCTCAGCATTGCGCAGAGCCTGTACGAAAAATACAAAGTGCTGACCTACCCGCGCACCGATTCGCGCAACCTGCCCGAGGACTATCTGGCGACGGTGAAAGAAACCGCCGCCATGCTGGCCAGCGAGGACCTGCCCGGCCCGCTACGTGAGCTGAGCGGCCACGCGGCCAAGGCCTTGAAAGAGGGTTACATCAAACCCACCAAGCGCGTGTTTGACAACACCAAGGTGTCAGACCACTTTGCCATCATCCCCACGCTGCAGGCGCCAAAAAGTTTGAGCGAAACGGAGCTGAAAATTTACGACTTGGTCGTTAAACGTTTCCTGGCGGTTTTTTACCCGGCGGCCGAGTTCATGGTCACCACCAGAACCACAACTGTAAAAAGTACCGTGCAACATGACGGTAAGGTGTACCCCTTCCAGACCAACGGCAAGGTGCTGGTGAACGCCGGTTGGCTGGCGGTATACGGCAAAGAAGCGCAAGACAGCAGCAGCGACAGCGCCAACCTGGTGGCGGTGGCCGCGGGTGAGCAGGTGCGCACCGAAAGTGTGGACGTCAAGGCGCTGAAAACCAAACCGCCGGCGCGTTACACCGAAGCCACTTTGCTGAGTGCGATGGAAGGCGCC
>JAYUPP010000397.1:0-2896 GCA_043760045.1 Betaproteobacteria bacterium | reverse complement strand
TGGGCAAAAACGCGCTGGCCAGCGAAAGCATGAACTGCAGCGCACCCGACACCGGCAACATGGAAGTGCTGGAACGTGTCGGCACCGCCGCGCAGAAGGAACGTTGGCTGAAACCGCTGCTGAGCGGCGAGATCCGTTCGGCCTATGCGATGACCGAAGTGCACCATGCGTCAAGTGACGCCAAAAACATCGCCACCAGCGCGGTGCTGGAAGGCGACGAATGGGTCATCAACGGCGAAAAACATTACATCAGCGGCGCCGGCAGCCCGCGCTGCAAGATCTTGATCACGATGGTGCGCACCAGCCCCGACGCGCCGCCGCACCAGCAGCAGTCGATGATCCTGGTGCCCAAAGACACACCCGGTGTGGTGATCGAAGGCGCGATGCACGTGTTCGGTGAAGACCACGCGCCACACGGCCACATGCACATCAGCTTCAACAACGTGCGCGTGCCCAAGTCCAACATGCTGCTGGGTGAAGGGCGCGGTTTTGAGATCTCGCAGCTGCGCCTGGGGCCGGGCCGCATCCACCACTGCATGCGCAGCATTGGCGCGGCCGAAAAAGCGCTGGACCTGATGGTCGAGCGTGGGCTGTCGCGCAAAGCATTCGGCAAACAACTGGTGTGGTTGGGCGGCAATGTGGAAATCATTTCGCGTGCGCGCATCGAAATCGAAGCCATGCGTTTGATGGTGCTGAAAGCCGCCAAGGCGATGGACGTGCTCGGCAACCGCGAAGCGCGGCTGTGGGTGCACATGGTCAAGGCGATGGTGCCCGAGCGGGTGTGTTTGATCATCGACCAGGCGATTCAGATGCACGGTGCCCTGGGCGTTTCGCAGAAGACCCCACTGGCGCACATGTATGCGCAGCAGCGCACCTTGCGTCTGGCCGACGGCCCCGACGAAGTGCACCACCTGGTGGTGGGCCGCAACGAGATGCGCATGCGTGAAGGCGGTGAAGAAGACCCGGCGCTGGCTGCTGCGTTTCGCAGTTGATACCGCCTGGGCCCCATCCATTCAGGCTGAACCCACCACCCCCGTTCGGGCTGAGAGTCTGAGAGTCTTTCAATCATGCCCGCTCACCACCCCAAAACACGCCCGCTCGTCGTTGCAAATGCGCGCCATAGCCCGAGCTATGGCTGTGCTTTGCGTCTAGATCGGACGCGTTTTGAGGCGTCGCTCGGCCACGCTTGAAAAACTCTCAGACTCTGAGCTTGTCGAAGCCTTGTCTGCATTCCGGAGCACTGCATGGACCTGAACTACTCACCCGATGAACTGGCCTTCCGCGACGAGGTGCGGGGCTGGATCGAAAGCAACCTGCCTGGCGACATCCGCGGCAAGGTGGTGGGCTACCACGCGCTCGCCAAGGCCGACTACGCACGCTGGCACGGCATCCTGGCCGAGAAGGGCTGGTCGGTGCCGCACTGGCCGGTGGAGTGGGGTGGCACCGGCTGGGACATCACGCGCCGCTACCTGTATGACGAGCAATTCGGCTTGGCCGGCGCGCCGCTGCTGCCGCCGTTCGGCCCCAGCATGTGTGCTTCGGTGCTGCTGCGCTTTGGCACCCCGGAACAAAAGTCACGTTTCCTGCCGCGCATCCGCAGCGGCGAAGATTTCTGGGTGCAAGGTTATTCAGAACCGGGTGCCGGCTCTGACCTGGCGGCGCTGAAGATGCGCGCGCAACGTGAGTCCACAAGCTCGGGCGACGTCTACCGCGTCACGGGCCAGAAAATCTGGACCACGCTGGGCCAGTACGGCGACTGGATCTTCTGCCTGGTGCGCACCGACAGCAGCGCCGAGAAGCGGCAGGAAGGCATCAGCTTCTTGCTCGTGGACATGAAAACACCCGGCATCACGGTGCGCCCGCTGATCTTGATGGACGGTGGCCACGAGGTGAATGAAATCTTCTTCGACGACGTGCTTGTGCCGGCTGAAAACCTGGTGTTCGAAGAAAACAAAGGCTGGACGGTGGCCAAATATTTGCTGGGCCATGAACGCATGGGTTCGGGCAGCGTGGGCGCTTCAAAGCGCGAACTGGCGGCACTGAAAGCGCTGGCCACGCGCGAGCTTCAAGCCGGCCAGCCGTTGATCAACGACGCCCGCTTTCGCGACAAGCTGACACGGGTGGAAATCGAACTGGACGCGCTG
This sequence comes from Betaproteobacteria bacterium, assembly GCA_043760045.1. GTDB lineage: Bacteria > Pseudomonadota > Gammaproteobacteria > Burkholderiales > Burkholderiaceae_C > Rubrivivax. The sequence goes on along the minus strand of JAYUPP010000397.1, from coordinate 752 downwards.
GAACTGACATCAATGCGCTTCCTGGACAAGATGCGCCGCAGCGGGCAGCCCCCGGGCGCTGACGTGTCGATGCTGAAGATACGCGGCACCGAAGTGCAGCAAATGATTACCGAGTTGATGATGCAGGCCGTGGGCCCGCTGGCTCAACCCTTCCAGGCGGTGGACGGCGGCACCATCGACCACTTCACGTCGCGCCTGGCGCCACGTTATTTCAACTACCGCAAGGCCAGCATCTATGCCGGCTCCAACGAGATCCAGCGCAACATCATCGCCAAGATGACGCTGGGCCTTTGACCGCACGCAGCCACGCACTTCACCATCATGAACTTCGAGCACACCGACGAACAACAGCAGCTGGCCGATTCGGTGCAGAAGCTGCTGAGCAACAGCTACGGGTTTGAACAGCGCCAGGCGGTGCTGCAGTCTGACGCCGGCTTCAGCGCCACCGCCTGGGCCCACTTTGCTGAACTGGGCTTGCTGGCGCTTGCGCTGCCTGAAGCCGACGGCGGTTTCGGCGGCGGCGCGATGGACCTGATGGCCACGATGCAAGCCTGCGGCGATGCGCTGGTGGTGGAGCCGCTGCTGGACAACATTGCGCTGGGTGGCAGGCTGGTGGCGCGGCTGGGCAGTGCGGCGCAGCGTGGCTTCTTGCTGCCAGGGCTGGTGGACGGCAGCCGGCGCCTGGCTTTTGCCTACCTGGAGCCGGGCCGCCGCTACGCGCCCGACCCGCAGGCCACCACCGCAAGTGCTGA
>JAYUPP010000396.1:0-2904 GCA_043760045.1 Betaproteobacteria bacterium | reverse complement strand
GCGCTGGCGCATCTGACAGACTGCCGCCGCACCACTACTTTCAGCGCCGCGCTGCGGGCGTTGCGATGTCGGCGACGTTTTGCGCCAATGGCCGGCAGGCGGCGCTGCTGGGTTTCAACCAGCTCATCGTGCGGCCCGTGGGCCAGCGGCCTTTTGTCTACTGCGGCGTGGTGGGCCCGGTGCCACTGGTGGCTGCACCGGCGCGCGCGGTGCAGCGCGCGCTGCAGTTGCTGACGGCCGAGATGGGCCTGCGCGGCCTGTGCAGTCTGGACTTTGTGCTCAATGGCGACCAGGTGCTGGTGCTGGAGGTGAACCCGCGCGTGCCCGCCAGCGTGGCCTTGTACGGCGCACGCGTGCGCGGCGGCGTGATGGCGGCGCATGTCAAGGCCTGCCAGTCCGGCCAGTTGCCCCACCTGCAACCCGCAGCGCCGCAAGCCGGCACCCCGGCAGGCGGCGCAGCCATCCCGGGACTGCAGCCCACCGGCACCGAGATCGTTTTTGCACCCCGTGCCCTGCACATCAGCGCCCAGCTGGCGCAGCGCCTGCAGGCCCGTTCGGCGTGTCACGATCAGCCCACCGCCGGCACCCGCTTGCAGCGCGGCGACCCGCTGTGCAGTGTCTCGGCCCACGGTGCAAACGCCGAAGCGGTACTGACCCAGCTGGCCACCGCCCGCACCACCTTGCTCGCAGAACTGGAAAGCGCCCCATGAACCCCAGCACCGCCGCCCTGACCCCACCCACCATCAGCGTGAACGCCCTCACCCAGCCCTTGCTGCAGCGCCTGTTGGCGCAGGCCGGGGTGCTGGGGCTGCACATCAGCCGCGACGCCAGCGGCGCGACGCTGGTGGACGCCGGCATCCAGGCACCCGGCAGCGTGGCGGCGGGTTTGCTGATCGCCGAGATCTGCATGGGTGGCCTGGGCGAAGTGACGCTGCGCCCGGGCGGCCATGAGGGCTGGCCGACCTGGCTGGAGGTGCGCAGCGCGCAGCCGGTGCTGGCCTGCCTGGGCAGCCAGTACGCGGGCTGGAGCCTGGCGGCGAGCAAGGAAGAAACCGGCGGCAAGAAATTCTTTTCGCTCGGCTCGGGCCCGGCGCGTGCGCTGGCCGGCAAAGAAGCCCTGTTCACCGAACTGGGCTATCGCGACCACGGCGCGCACGGTGTGCTGGTGCTGGAAGTGGACCGTGTGCCGCCGCCCGTGGTGGTGCACAAGGTGCTGCGTGACTGCGGCTTGGCGGCCGCCGGCCTGAGCCTCATCCTGACCCCCACCACCAGCCGCGCCGGCACCACGCAAGTGGTGGCCCGGGTGCTGGAAGTGGCGCTGCACAAAGCCCATGAGTTGGGCTTCAAGCTAACCGATATTGTGGACGGCAGCGCGGCAGCGCCACTGCCTGCGCCCAGCCCCGACGGTGTGCAGGCCATGGGCCGCACCAACGACGCCATTTTGTATGGTGGCCGTGTGCACCTCACCGTGCGCGGCAGCGACGACGCGGCGCGCGGCCTGGCGCAGCGCCTGCCGTCCCACCATTCACGCGACTACGGGCGGTCATTTGCCGACATCTTTGTCGCCGCCGGTTACGACTTCTACAAAATCGACGGCGCGCTGTTTGCGCCGGCCGAGGTGTGGGTGAGCAACCTGGACAGCGGCAACACCTGGCATGGCGGCGCGCTGAACATGGACTTGCTGCGTGGGCTGTGGCACCAAGAGGCTTGATCGATATGGCGCACCAGACACACGTTAGCCACGCTGGCAGCGGCCTGCGCGTGGCCATCCTGGCCGACGAAACCGGCTGGCACACGCGCCAGTTGCAAGCGGCCCTGCGCGAGCGTGGCGCCGTGGGCCGCTGTGTGGACCTGGCCGATTGCGATATCGACACCCACACCACCGGGCATGGCCTGGTGATACCCGGTTTTGGCCGCGACCTGCCCGACGCCGCGCTGGTGCGCGGCATCGCCGGCGGCAGTTTCGAGCAGGTCACCAAACGCCTGACCGTGCTGCACGCGCTGCGTGAGCGGGGGGTGCCGGTTTACAACGACGCACGCGCCATTGAACGCAGCGTGGACAAAGCCATGACCAGCTTGCTGCTGCACGCAGCGGGCCTGGCCACGCCGCCCACCTGGGCCACTGAGTCTGCAGCGCGGGCGCAACGCATCGCGTTGCGCGAAGGCGCGGCCGGGCATGCGCTGGTGCTCAAGCCGCTGTTTGGCTCTCAGGGCAAAGGCCTGCTGAGGGTGGGGCAGGTGGACGGTGTGCACCACCCCGTGCCGGCGCTGGATGAGGGCTTAGGCGCACTGGCCTATTTGCAGCGGTTTGTGCCGGCGCAGGGCGACCCGGGTTTTGACTGGCGCGTGCTGGTGGTGGGCGGCCGGGCACGCTGCGCGATGCGGCGCATCAGCACACACTGGGTGCACAACGTGGCCCAGGGTGCACGCTGCGAAGCGGTTTTATTGACACCGCCGCTGGCGCACCTGGCTGAACGTGCGGCTCAGGCGCTGGACATGGACTACGCCGGTGTGGACCTGATGCCCACCCACGACGCCCAAGGGCGCGCCAGCGTCACCGTGATTGAAGTCAACGGTGTTGCCGCCTGGCAAGGGCTGCAGCGTGTGCACCGCCACCTGAACATTGCACGCGCCATCGTCGATGACCTGATCGACCGCAAGCTGGCCGCGTGCCGCAGCGCGCAGCCCGGCGCTGCGCGGCGGGCACCCAAGGCAGCCCGGGCGTGAACCCCGGCAGCGCCGTCGCACGGGCCCGCAGCGCTTTCCTGCGCGCCTGCGAATGCGACGTGGCGGTGCGCAAACCGGGCAACGTGAGTGACGCATCACCCGGCCACGGCATGCAGGCCGCGCTTTTTCGCGCCAGCGCACAGGCCGCTGCCGGCCCGCTGTTCGCCGAGGGCGCCG
>JAYUPP010000395.1:0-2906 GCA_043760045.1 Betaproteobacteria bacterium | reverse complement strand
CCAGGCCGCGTTCAGTGATCAGTTTGGAAATGCGGACGCCGCTGCCAGGTTGTGGCGTGCCGCCTGCCACTTTGCTGCCGGCAGCGGCTGCCGTCGGGCGTTGCGGCGCAGGCGCCAGCGCCGGTGGGGTTGGCTGCGGTGGCGGCAGTACCGGGGAGCTGTGCGCGCGCGGCGGGCGCTGCGGGGGCTGCGGGGGCTGCGGGGGCGGACCCGGCCGAGTGTCCCGTCGTGGCTCAGCGGCCGGGCGTTCGCGCGGCCGGTCGGCTTCAGGTCGAGCCGGCCTGCCGGCATCGAATGGGCGCGGCGCGGTGGGCCGGGCGGTGGGTGAGGGCGGCTTGCTGGTCTTGGGTGCGGTGGCGGCACGCACGCGCGGCCGCGTCGGGTCGCGCGGCTGCGCCGCTGGTTTCAGGCTGAGCTTGGTTCGTGTGGCCATGCGGGCATTTCACCATGCCCCAGGAGCGTGGGCGGCAGAAGGCGTCGAAGCGAAACGTGCGAAAAACGAGTGCCATTCGGTATCGATCTGCAAGCCCAGGGTAGCCCCCTGGGCGCAGCAGGCGATACCGGAGGGCGCCGTTTTCTCGCGCGTTGCAGCCGACGTCCTTCTGCCGCCCACGATCCTAGCGGCAGCGCCTGAAGGGTTGCCGGCCGCAAGCTTCGGCGCGCCGGATTGCCGACGCGGCCGCTGCAGACCAGCGCCAGCAGTTTGTCGCGCCTGGGCTTACGTGGCCTACTCGACCAGGTGACGGTTTTCTGGTGACGCTGGTCGGGCCCAGATCGGACTGCTCAGTCCGGCCATGGCCGCCCATTGGGTGGCGGGGCTGGCGCTCGGCGTGCGGGGCTGCACCACATCGCCGCGCAGCCAGTCCATGAGGCTGATATCGCGCTGACGAACCTCGTCCTCCAACGTGCGCAGATCGGCCAGATAGGGCGCCACGGGGCCATAGTAGTCAGTGGCCGGGCCTATGGGCAGAAAGCTGAAGCCCAGCCGGGCCAGCGAGCGCGACAGCGGTTTTTCCATGGCCGCGTACCAGAAGCGGATGTCGTGCGCCAGGCAATGCTGGTACATCTGGCGGTACAGGTTCAGCAATACCGCAGGCGCCTGGTGCCTGCGGTCAATCGAAAAAACCGCCGCATTCTGCTGCGCGGTGGCGTTGCTCAAACCGCTGCGCTGACGGCGCCTGTAATCACCGCGCACCATCAGGCGACTGATCTCTACCGCATGGCTGGGGTGCGGCAGTTCAACGCCCGATGAAAGATCGCAGTGCTTCTGAAAAGGGAACTGCTGCTCGGGGCCGGGTTTCACCAGCCGCACATAACCGACAAGTTCCTCTTCGTCATCGAAGGCATAAAAATGCGCCGCATGCTCGTCGTTTTCGTCCATCTCGACGCCGTCGGGGTAGTCGTCGGGCGAGAGGAAGTTGCATTCGAGGCAATAGACCTCGTAGCGCATGGCCAGTGCTTTTTCGTAAGCCTTGTAGCCGCGGGTGGCCGAAGTCAGATGGGGTTGCTGGTTCATCTTGCTTGCGTGTTGAAGCGTCAATCGCTGGTCAAAGAAGTGCGCAAGCTGGACAGAGTGCGCCTTGGGCCCCGCAACCGAACTTGTGCGAACACCCGTCAGATGCGGGCGGACTTTAGGTGCAGCTTCAACGTCTGCACAGCCGGGTTTGTTCGTGTTGCGAAATTTATTTCGACTGCGCCTTTTGCGATGACGGGGCTGCTGGCGGCGTGAAAATTCAGAGCATCACAGGTCTTTGGGTGTAGGACAGCGCGAGTTTGTGACGGCATCCCACGCCGAGAAAAGGCAAAAAAATGCGGGCCCGAAAGCCCGCATAGTTGTCAGTGTAGTCCCCCGTGGAGACTGGTTAAGCCGCGTCTAGTTCTTGCGGCGGCGCATGGCGCCTGCGGCACCCAGCAGAGCCAGGCCGGTGAGCAGCACTGAAGACGGTTCGGGCACCGCAGCGCCGGTGACCTGCGCCACCGACTTCACCGTCCAGCCAATGCTGGAAGCCGCGCCGTTGACGTCGTCGAAGGTGTTTGTCAGGAACAGATCGTTCAGGCCGCCGTTGGCGTTGGTCAGCGAGTTGGTGTTCAGCTGGTCGAAAAACAGGCCGCCAGTGACGTCGAGAAAGCCCTGACCGTTGCCGCCGAAGGTGTTGTTGTTGAAGCTGGTGAGGTAGGTGGACACGGCGTCACCGAGCAGCACCGCGCCGGGTGCAAACACGCCGCTCAGCAACAGCGTGCCACCGCTGACGCCGGGGTACAAGCCGGCATTCAGGTCTTTGCCGGCGCCCACCATCGGGCCAAGCGTTGGGTCGTAGTCGAAGTCGTTGAGCCACAGCTGGAACGTGCCGCCAGTGGAAACGGCACCCGTTGAACAGCCCAGGATGCCGCAGGTGACTTCAACGGTGCGGTCGGTCAGGTTGGCGAAAATGCCGGTGATGAAGCCGTCAACACCTTTGGTGAAAACCGTGGTGCCAAGTGTGAGGTTGGAGATGTTGGAAATGGAGAACAGGCCCAGCGTATCGGCCGAGGGGTTCACCGAGCCCACGCTACCCGGCGCAGGCGATGCGGCTGCGGCATCACAGGCCGCGACGGTGACGCACTTCACGCCGGCAACGTTGCCGTACTGGGTAGTGGCCGAATCGTAGTTGTCGATCGAGAACTTGATATCGCCCCCCGAAATGACGGGCACCGGCGCGGCAAGTGCGCTGCCGCAAACCGTGATGGCCAACAGCGCGGCTGCGGCGGCTAAAGAAGATTTGTGAAACATGGTGGTTCTCCGGAATCGGGCTGCGTTGAAAAAAGAAGTGGTGTGCGGTGCTGAAACACTGGGTGATGAATGTTATGCGAGCGCCGCGTGACTGGGTGTGATCTGTGTTGCATTCTTGTGGTCCACTCCCCCGTTC
>JAYUPP010000394.1:0-7405 GCA_043760045.1 Betaproteobacteria bacterium | reverse complement strand
GCTGCAATGAAGCCCGCGCAAGCCGCGCGAGATTCGCAAGCCAGGCGAGACAAAATAGCCCAGCGAGACAAGCGAGAACCCCGATGAAAACAACCCGTCGTCACTTCGGCCTGGCCGCATGGGCCTGCACCGTGGGCCCCCTGACTGCTGCGCCACCCGCTGTGGCGGCCATCGGTGGTCTGCCCACCAAAACCGCCCACGACGACAGTTCCCCGGAATGGGACCGCCTGCGCGAAAAAATGTTTGCCGGGCGCCGCCTGGTTCAAGGGGCTGACGCCAAAGTTCAACTGATGGCACCGCTGCGCGCCGCTTATGGCGCATCGGTGCCCATCAAGATTGTTTCCAAACTGGCGCAGACACCGGCGCTGTACGTCAAGCGTTTGGTGCTGCTGGTGGACAAAAACCCGTCGCAAGTGGCGGCCGTGCTGGACATCACACCCGAAGTGGGCCAGGCCGACTTTGAAACCCGCCTGCGCGTGGACGAATACAGCCATGTGCGCGTGATCAGCGAACTGTCCAACGGTGAATTGCACCTGGACTCGCGTTTCGTCAAAACCTCTGGCGGCTGTTCAGCGCCGCCCAACCGCAGTTCACCCGAGCTGATCGGCAAAACCGTGTTCAAGCTGCCTTCAGGCGTCAACCTGCAGGCGCCCACCACCGCCGAGGTGATCGTGCTGCACCCCAACGACACCGGGTTTGAGCTCAACAACGTGACCGTGATGTACATCCCGCCGCACTTTGTGCGCAGCATCAAGGTCAGCTACGCCGGGCGCAAGGTGTTTGACGCCGAGCTTGATTTTTCAGTCAGCGAAAACCCCAACTGGCGCTTCAACTTTGTGCCCCGCGGGGGCGGTGAACTGAAGGCCGAGGTGCAAGATTCGAAAGAGGCGCACTTCGTGGGCAGCCTGGTGGTGCCGTGATGGCGCGCAGCTGCTTGGCCCGCGTGCGCGTTCAAACGCTGCCAGGGCTGTGGGGTGCGGCGCGGTCGCTGGCCGTGCGGCGCTGTGCGGCGCTGTTGATGCCGCTGCCGCTGCCGCTGCCGATGTTGATGTTGATGCTGCTGCCGATGCTGCTGCTGATGCTGATGCTGATGCTGATGCTGCTGGGGGCGCGGGGCGCGCATGCCGCCATCCCGGCGGCCTATGCACCGCTGAGCATCCAGCCCAGCGCCGTGCCCGGGGGCACCGAATTTGACCTTACCGCCGCCGTGCTGCGTGCACGCCAGCAGGGCAAACGCCTGTATGTTTACCTGGGTGCCAAGGACTGCGCCTTTTGCCGCAGCTACGAGCAGTTTCTCGACCTCAACCGTGCTGAACTGGTGCCGCACTTTGCGCCCTATCTGGTGGTGGACTTGCGCAGTTCATTGCGCGTGGGCAGCGACACCCTGTATCTGCGGGTGGGCCGCAAGAGCCTGCCGTATGTGGCGTTTCAGCAGTCCATAGGCGACGTGCGCACGCGCCAGGTGGTCTACCCCAGCGTGTGGTTGCTGGACACGCAGCTCAAGCCGCTGATGCAGATGCCGGCCGGCACCGGCACCTTCCAGACCGTGGCTGAACAACTGGAAATCTTGCGCCTGGAACAGTAGGCCCGGATACCAACCCCGCCCCCAGGCCAGCATCACAGCCGGTGCGGTGAGCGGCATCAAAGCGCGGCCAGGCGGGCCCAAGGTCATTTGCCGTTCAGGCCCGCAGCCACGCTGCCGGTTTTCTCAGCGCATGGGCCTGTGCCGGGCGCCGCCGGCCGGGCTCGTCCCGACATTTCACCGGGGCGCTGTGGACGTCGCCCTGGTGAAATATCCGCGCTAGCGCACGGCCCAGCCTTGCGCCAGCGCGTGTGCGCGCAGGCGCTCGTCGGGCCGCACCGCCACCGGGTGCGTCACCGCCTGCAGCAGCGGCAGGTCGCTGGCGGAATCGGAGTAGAACCAGCTCTGTTCAAAGTCAGCCAAAGCCAGCGCGGGTGTGAAGCTGCCTGCCAGCCACTGCTGCACACGGCTGATTTTGTGGCTGCGAAAACAGGGCTCACCCCACAGGCCACCGGTGAAGGCGCTGCCGGGATGGCCGTCCACCGTGGCGGCTTCGGTGCACACCAGGTGGGGCACATCAAACAGGCGCGTGAACGGTTGCGCAATCAGCCGTGTCGTGGCCGTGACGATGGCGCACAGGTCGCCAGCGGCGCGGTGCTGCTGCACCAGGGCCTGCATATCGGCTGTCAGGCGCGGTGCCACGGCGGCCTCAAATTCAGCCACCCAGGTGTCCAGCACGGCGCGGCTGTGCGGCAGCAGCGGCGCCATCGCGGCGCGGTGCATGGCGTGCATGTCCAGCGTGCCGGCCACGTACTGGCGCGCATAGCCAAGGTAGCTGTCTTCGGCGCTCGCCGGCAGGTGGCCACGAGCAATGAGAAAACGCGTCCACTCAAAACCGCTGTCAAACGGGATCAGCGTGTGGTCCAGGTCAAACAGGGCCAGGCGCATGCTGCTGGCGAAGGCGGGCCGGGCAGGTCAGGACCAGTCGTCCATGTCGTGTTTGATCCGGTGGCGGTTGGCGATCAGTTCGTCCACCGAAGGCTCGTTGTTCAGCGCCCGCTTGATGGCCAGTTTGGTGGCCTCGTAGTTGGTGCGGTACATGTCCTTCTTGTCCAGCTTGGCGTCTTTGGCGCAACGCGGGTCTATCCACACCAGGCTGATGATGCACAGCTCGTTGGCCAGCGCTTTGGGGATGGTGCCGTCGATCAGGCAGTCCACCACCGCGTCGGCCGTGGCGCTTTGCACCACGCCGCCGTAGAGGTCGATGTTGGCCATGTCTTTCAGCGTCACCTTGGGCACCACCATGGTGGCCGGGCGCACCAGTTGGTTGCAGGCGCGGATGGCAAACATGGCGGTGTGGCCCTTGCTCTGCGCCATCAGATTGGCAAACGCCTGGCCCACCGGGCCGTCGGTGCGGCCGATCAAGATTTCGGGCATGGCGTCGGTGTACTGGCCTTCTTTGGCCAGCACGGTGGCTTCACCGGTGTGGAAGATGTAGTTTGGGCTCATGGGGGTTCGGTTCGAGTGGTGAACAGGAGAGGCTGGCATTGTCGACGCGCCGCGCGCCGCCAAGTCACAGGGCAAAGACCAACTCGCCCTTGCCGGCTGCTGCCACATCGCCCAGATGCCGCTGCATGCGGCGCGCCGCCAGGCCGTTGAACGGCCCACCGTGCTGCGCCAGGTCGCGCGCCAGCAGTTGCCATATCACCTCTGCGTTAGCCACTGCGCGCACAAAAGTGGGTGGCACGGGTGGGTGTTGTGCCTGAGGGCCTGCAAACACCACCGTGCCGCGCCGCATGCCGTAGCCCACATGCGCACCGGCACGGCCGCCCAGGGCGATGGTGCCGGCCACCAGGCGCGACGCCAGGAAGTCGCCGGCGTCACCCATCACCACGGCCGTGCCACGCCGCATGCGGTCGGCAAAACGCGCACCCGCGTTGCCGTGCACGATGAAGGTGCCACCGCGCATGCCGTCCATGCTGCCGGGCAGGGTGCTGGCGGCGAAGTCACCCACGCTGCCGCTGATGCGCAGCGTGCCGCCGGCCATTTCGCAGGCAGCCAGCAGGCCGGCGTTGCCGCATACCTGCATGTCGCCACCACTCATGCAGGCGCCGGCGTAGTCGCCTGCCGTGCCTTCAACCACCAGACGGCCGCCGAGCATTTGCCAGCCGATGCGGTCGCAGCGTTGCAGGTCGCCCTCAAGCCGCAGTTCGTCGGCCGCGTCAGTCGTTGTTGCAGGGCCCGTTTTTGAGACGCTGAAACATTCGGCCAATGCCAGCGTTTGATGGCCGTGCGTCACCGTCAGGCGTTCAATCTCGGCCACCGTTAACGGCGCCAGCGCGGCCGGCGTGATGCCACGCATATCCACGCGCAAGGTGGGCGGCTGGCGCAGGCGCAGCAGCGTCCTTGTCATGCGGCCTCCGCTGCGCCGAGCAACAGTTTGTGCAGGTGAAAGTGATAGGGCCCCAGCTTGCCGCCGTAGTTGCCGGCTGACAGGCGCAGCAGCCCACCGGCTGCGCCGAGCGCAATGCCGGCTTGCATGCCGGCGCGCATGGCGGCGGCGACGTCGGCTTCGCTCAGGCCGTCGATCACGATTTCCATCACGCAGCGGGTTTCAGCGGTCAATTCGGTTCTGCTGACCAGGCCCACCAGGCTGGGGCAAAAGCTGTCGTTGGTGCTGGCCATCAGCGCCGGGTACTGGCTGCCCACTTTCGAGCCCGAGCGCACGACGCCGCCGGGGCAGGGCATGAGGACGTTGGGCAGTTTTTTCATCGCCGCCACAGCCGCTTCGGCAGCAGCCAAGGCCGCATCGGTGTCGCGCGCCAACAGCAGCAGGTTGCCGCCGCCCACGGCCTTCACCACGGGTGTCATTTCCTGCGCCACAAATTCGCCGTCCATGACCGGCACGCGCCAGTAGCGCTGGCCCGCGATGACCTTGCTCAGCTGCCAGCCGTCGCCAAAAAAGCGCAGGTTTTTGCCCAGCGGGGCGCTGTCGCTGCCGGCGGGCAAACCGGCATAAACGGCCGTGGTGGGGCAGGTGAGCACACATTGGCCCACACGGCGTTCAATCTGTTTGGCCAGTTCTTTGCCCGACATGGCAAACATCAACACACTGACACCGGGCCGGCCATCGGGCGTTTGATCGCCTGTCAGTTCACTTTCAATGCCAGCTTCACAACCGCAGGCAATCACCGAAGTGGCAAAGCCGGTGGCCGCCACCGCCGCGTGGCGCGCCCAGGTGATGGTGTGGGCGGTGATGAGCAAACGTGTGGCCTTCATCGGGAAGGCTTCGGCAAAACCGTCGTCAATGCTGACGCCGTTGCGTTGCAGTGCGGCGGCCTTCATGCGCTGGTTTCCAGGCAGGCGGTGGGCAACAGGCGGCCGCCATTGCAGCATCGGCACAGCTCGTCATGGCCGATCACCACATGGTCGAAGTTCACCGAGCCGTGCCGGGCCGCATGCCGCCTGAGTGTTTTTTCAATCAGGTGGTCAAAACCCGGCTCGACAAAGTGCGTGCCCCCCACCGGCAGCGCGGTGATGCGGCCGGCGCGTGCCACCAGGGTGCCGTCTTTGAACACCCAGTCGGGCGTGGTGAACATCGTTTCCACATTGCTGTCTTCGCGGTAAACGGTGATGTCGGCCGCCGCGCCCACCCCCAGGTGGCCACGGTCTTTCAGGCCCAGCAGCCTGGCCGGTGCAGCGCGGGTCATGACCGCAATTTCGTACAGACTGAGTTCACGCGGGATGGACTTCAGCGCCGCGTTGGCCGCTACATCGGGGTGCAGCCTGGCCAGTTGTTCTTCACGGAAGCTGCGGTCCATCAGCAGGCGTATCAGATGGGGGTAACTGGTGAAGGGGCCGCCGTTGGGGTGGTCGGTGGTGAGCACCACCCGCCAGGGGTCGCGCACCAGCAAAAAGATCTCCAGCCCGATGGCCCATTGCAGCGCGTTCACATAACTCTGTTCGCGGTAGCGGAAAGGCACCACGCCGCAGCCGGCGTCGCATTCAATGTCGGCGCCTATCCACTTGCGCGGGTTGGCGAGATCGGAGTTGGCATGCTGGCGCATGGTGTCGCCGGATGCGGTGACGGTCTGGCCAAACATGATCTGGCCGACGTCGATGCTGACGTTGGGGTGGGTGTTCACCGCCTCGGCCAAAGCCACGGCGGCCGATGAAAACTTCTTCGGCCCTTCGGTGCCGTAGGCGTGGAACTGGATGTGCGTCAGGTGCGCCGGCAGGCCCTCTAACGCCTGTATGGTCTGCAGCGTCGATTCGATGTTGCCCGCCACACCCAGGTTGCTGCCGTGGATGTGCAGCGGGTGCGGCACGCCCAGTTCACGCAGCGCACGCGCCAGCGTGTGCACCACTTGGCGCGGCGTCACCTGCCAGTGCATGTGGGGTTCGTTCACGTCCAGCTTGCGCTGGTTGAACTTGAAGGCCGAGATGCCGCCCGGGTTGACCACCTTCACGCCCATGGCCTTGGTGGCGTTGATGGTCCAGGCCACGTAGTCGCGCAGTTGCTGGAAGTCGGCGCCTTTGTTCAGCAATTCGAGAAACAGCTCGTCGTTGCCCAGCATCACGTAGGCGCCATGGTCGAGGATGGGCACGTCGCCCATCTCCATGTGCGCGTGGCGCGCATTGGCCACCACCATGGCGGGCTCAAACGCGCTGGTGTAGCCCATCTGCGCGTAGCGCGCGCCGATGGCCAGCGTGCCGGGTGTGCAGCCGCCGCAGGACGCCAACTCCAGCGGGTTGGTGGACAGCGGTAGCGGGTTGGCGCCGGCACGGTGGTCTTCGGGCAGCAGCAGCCGCGCCAGGTTGACCTTGCCGCCGCCGATGTGGGTGTGCAGGTCGATGCCACCGGCCATGACGATGCAGCCGCTGATGTCGATGACGTGGTGATCACTGCCGGCAAGGTTGGATTCAGCAGGCGGTGCAGCCACGATGCGGCCAGCGCGCACATGGATGTCGCGCAGTTCGCCGTCCACGCCGTTGGTGGGGTCGAAGACGCGGCCGCCGCGCAGCACGGTGGTGGTGGTGGTGGTGGTGGTGCTCACTGGACTACCCTTCGCGCTGCGCGCTCCGGGATGAGCGCTTTGGAGCGGCCACGCGCGCTCATGCAGCGTCCTTGCTGCGTGTGGCCTGCAGCGCCTGCAGCAGCCACTGCGCCACGCGGGCCACGGTGGGCAGGCCGTCATCGTGCACGGCGTGCAGCGGCATCAGCACCACGCCGTCGGTTCTGAACAGATGGCCGGCGCTGCCGATGCCGGGGGTTGAAACCGGGATGAACACGCTGTGCGGCCGCGCCGCCACGCCAGCGGCCAGGGCCGGGTGGCCCAGCACCACCAGCGGCAGGCCGGGCGGTGGGGGGGGTGGAGCCGATGGCGAAAAAGCTGACACCCACAGCAGGCTGTCCACCGCGCCATCGGCCAGCAGCGTGGTGGTGTCAAAACGCAGCGGTTCATGTTCCAGCCCGGCCGGGCCGGCGCGGCTGCGCAGCGGCAGGCCGGACAACCAGGCCCACACCTGGTTGGCGGTGGCGGCGCCGTCGCCACCGCCCAGTGGCAGCGTGGCCGAACGTGTGTGGCGGTTCAGGCTGCCGACGATGCGGTTCAGCGCTTCAACGATGAGCGCACCCTGCGCGGGCAGGCTGGCGCCTTCCCATACCAGCACGCTGTAGCGGGCGACGCGCAGTTGCTGGGCCAAGGCGCCCAAGGTGTTGATGCTGCTGGCGGCTGTGGTTGCAAGAGCGCCCGGCGCCGTGGCGGGCGTGCCGGCCACCTGGGCCGCCAGCAGTGCCACAGTGTCAAACAGGTCACCCTGCAGCGGCACTTGGTGCACAGTCAGGCCGGGCCAGGTCAGCAGTTCAGCCGGCACCGCCGC
>JAYUPP010000393.1:0-2907 GCA_043760045.1 Betaproteobacteria bacterium | reverse complement strand
CGTTGGCGGGTAGGGCGCTCAAGTCGAACTGCACCAGGGCGCGTTGCAGGTCGCCGGTTTCGCGGTCCACCACCATTGAAGTGAGCAAGCCGCGGTTGCTGGTCGGGTTCATCGCTTCGATGTAAGCGTCCTTGACGGCGGTGGTTGACAGGGTCGCGATGGCGTGGCTGTCGGCCTGAATCGACACGGCGGCAGCCGACCAGTCGCCGTTGTCCACCGTCCACGAACCCGTCACCAGGCTTGCACCCGCCTGGCCCGAAGCGGCGCCGTTGGATTGGGCGTTGATGACGTCCCAGAACTCGGTTTGCCCCGCTCCAGGCAACACCCCCGTGCCGTTGTGCGAATGCACGGCAGCAAACACGACATCGTGCGGTGCCGAGGCCACGGTCACGGCTGCAGCCGTCGAGCTGCCACTGGCGCTGTTGAAGTCCAGCAGCGGCGCGGCTTGATTGACGCCGGTGTAGGTCGTCACACCCACGGCCAGGCCGTTGTAGCCGGTGCCCGTCATCGTCACCACCACGTTGTGCAAGCCCGCGCTGGGCGCGACGAGCGACCAGATCTCGACGCGCGAGTGGTTGCCGCCCAGTTCCTCGACCCCGACCCGACCCAGGTTGATGCCGTTGTAAGTGACGGCGCTGACCCGTTCGCCGTGCGGGTCGGTCGCCACACTGACCAGCATCAGCCGGTTGCTACCCGCGGTGGTGTGCGGCAGGTTGACGCTGGCAACACCGTCTGTTGCGACGCTGGAAATGGCATCGACCGTCGGACTCTGAATCGACGCCACTCTGAAGGCCAGGTCTTCGCCAGCCAGCACCGCGCCGTTGACATCAAGCTTGGTGCCACCGGCATAACCGCCAGACGGGTTGGTGCCCAGGTAGACCCCACCCGTCGGCGAGTCGGAATTGATGCGCATGGTGTAGGCCGTGCCATCGGTCAACACCGTGTTTGCGATGCCCAAGTCCACCATGGTGAAGCTGGTGCCCAGGCTGCTGGAGTCCAGCGTCGCGCTGCCCAGCACGCCGCCGTTCCAGCTGCTGCGCAGCTCCACCGTGATGATCTGCGCCGGGGCGCCCGCGTCGCGCTTCAGCGCCAGACTGATTTGATTGACGCTGTAGGTGCCAGCACCGCTGGTGTGCGTGAAGGTCTGTCCCCAGTGGTCGGTGGACCTGATTTCGGACGGGCCGGTGTAGTGGGTGAACTGCTGGTAGCTGGGCAACACGCCTGCGTACTGCAACTGGAATGCCGCGCCCAACGCGGTCTGCTCGGCCACCTCGCCGGTGCGCGCTTCAAGCAGCCAGTCACCGCCCAGCGACCGGGCTCCGGTGGCATCGGTGCTGGCAGCCACATCAGCGCCGGTCAGTTGCGCCCAGCGCGCGATGAACGACTGGCCAAGCGGCCCGGCGGCCACATCACAACCCCACAGCAGCAGGTCGGCATCGGGCGCCAGGGCGCCCTGCCAGGCGCCGAATTGATCTTGTCGCGCCAACAGCGTCGACTCATCGATGAGGCCGTTGCCGATCCACAGGCGGCCCGCGTCGCCGTGCGAGATGATGTGCACCGCGTCCACACCGCGCTCGCCTTGCAGCACGGCATCGATTTGCGACAACGCATCGGCATCGCTGCGAATGGCGACGACTTCGATTTGTGCATCTGCCGGCCGCTGGGCCCGCAAGGCATCGATCAGCGCTTGTGCGTCGGACAGTGTTGCGTCCACAAAAACGATTTCGCGGCGCTGTGTGGGTGACACGGCTTGTGCCACGCTGCTGGGGGTGGGGGCGGTGGGGGCGGTGGTGGACAACAGCACCGGCGACACCACCTGCACCACGGCGCTGGGCTGCACGGCGCTGGCCAACCAGGCACCCGGGCTGTCGGCCGAGTACAGCAGCCGCGGCTCCAATTCCTCGAATACCGCGCGCTGCGGCGCGGCCGGGCGTCGGCCCGGAAAGCGCAACCAATGAGACCACCTTGGGGGCAACATGGCGCCGGTCAATTTAGAAGTTAGCCTGTGACGGTTGCCAGCGCAACGTCAGACGCCAAACTCCACCCGGCAGCGCACACCGGCGGGCAGCTGTTGCGTGGGGTTGGGCAGGCTCAGCCGCGCGCGAAAAGTGTTGCTGCCGGCATCGACGACACGGTCCACGATGGATACACGCGCTTCGTGCGCCGGGCTGCCGGGCAGGTCGGGCAGCACACGCGCCAGCGCGCCCACCGCGATGCGGCCAAACAGTGCCGAGGGCAGCACCACTTCCACCCGCAGCGGGTCGATTTGCGCAATCTTGAACACCGGCCGGTTTTCCACCCGTTCACCGGGCGAGACCAGGCGGTCCACCACCACGCCGCTTAATGGGCTGGTGATGGTGCGCTGCTGCAGTTGTGCGCGCGCCATCTCCAATTCTTTCAGCGCAAGGTCGCGCTGCTCCACCGCTTGCGCCAGCCGCATGCGCGCCATCGTGGCTTCGGTGTCGGCCTGTTCACGCGCCTGGCCCGAGACAAAATTCAGCTCGGTCAGCGTGGCTGTGCGTTCGGCTTTTTTGTGCGCAAAGTGAATTTGCGACTTGGCCGCGCGCAGCTCGGCGCTGTTGGCCACACGCTGCTGCGCCAGCGTGACGGCGGCGCGTTCAACGCGGTTTTCGTGGTGCGCCAGCACCTGGCCGCGTTTGACGAAGTCGCCGCGTTCCACCAGCACGTTTTCAATGATGCCGATCACCGGCGTGCCCACCTCGGCCACTGCCGAGGCTTCGATCAAACAGCCCAGTGCGCCGCTCGCGCCAGTGGCGTTGCGTGCGGGCGCAGCCGGGGCTGCAGCGCTGGGCGCTTCAGGCGCCGCTGTGGGGGGCGCTGCCGCTGGCGCTTTTGCGCTGGCGACGGGCGCGGCAGCTGCGGCGCCTGTGGCGGCCGTGGCAGAAG
>JAYUPP010000392.1:0-2911 GCA_043760045.1 Betaproteobacteria bacterium | reverse complement strand
GGTAGATGACGTTGGTGTGCGACTTCAGCCACTCGATCATCACGCCGTCGGTCAGGTAGCCGTCGTCGTACATGGTGTTGAGCAGCTTGTGGTGCCAGAAGGTGGCCCAGCCCTCGTTCATGACTTGGGTCTGGCGCTGGGGGTAGAAGTACTGCGCCACCTTGCGCACGATGCGCACGATCTCGCGTTGCCAGGGCTCCAGCAGCGGGGCGTTTTTTTCGATGAAGTAGAGCAGGTTCTCCTGCGGCTCTTCGGGGAAGCGTTTGGCTTCGGGCGCAACGCCTTCCTTTTGCAGGGCGCGCGGCAACGTTCGCCACAGGTCGTTGACCTGGCGTTGTGCATGTTCTTCGCGGTCAATGCGTTCGCTGAGCTCTTGCGCCAGGCTCTTGCGGCTGGGGCGGCGGTAGCGGTCCACGCCATGGTTGCTGAGCGCGTGGCAGCTGTCCAGAAAACCTTCCACCGCTTCCAGGCCGTGTTTTTCTTCGCAAGCCGTCACGTAATGCTTGGCGTAGACCAGGTAGTCGATGATCGACGCCGCATCGGTCCACATCCGGAACAGGTAGTTGCCCTTGAAGAAACTGTTGTGGCCGTAAGCCGCATGCGCAATCACCAGGGCCTGCATGGCCATGGTGTTTTCTTCCATCAAGTAGCTGATGCAGGGGTTGCTGTTGATCACGATTTCATAGGCCAGCCCCATGTGGCCACGCTTGTAGTTCTTCTCGGTGGCGATGAATTCCTTGCCGTAGCTCCAGTGGCGGTAGTTCACCGGCATGCCCACGCTGGCGTAGGCGTCCATCATCTGTTCGGCGGTGATGATTTCCAGCTGGTTGGGGTAGGTGTCCAGGCCGAAGCGTTCGGCGGTGGCTTTGATGATGCGGTGATAACGCTCCACCAGCTCGAAGGTCCAGTCGCTGGGGCCGGGCAGGTGTTCGCTGGGGCGTTCGGCCAGCGGCAAGGGCTGGTCCAAAGACAGAGGTCTGACCTTCATTTGGCTTTCGCTCCTTCTTTCTTGAAGAGGTCGCGAAAGACCGGGTAGATCTGGCTCGGCTCGGTGGCCTTGCGCATCGCAAAGTGCTTGTGCGCGGCCTGCAGCTGGGTGTATTCCTGCCACAGGTTTTGCTCTTCTTCGGCCACCTGCACATAGGCGAAGTAGCGCACCAAGGGCAGCAGCTTGTCGCTGAGCAACTCGCGGCAGCGGCCGCTGTCGTGGTGCCAGTTGTCACCGTCGCTGGCCTGGGCGCCGTAGATGTTCCACTCCGATGGCGAATAGCGCGCCTTGATGATGTCTTCCATCAACACCAGCGCGCTGCTGACCACCGTGCCACCGGTTTCGCGGGCGTGAAAGAAGTTCTCTTCATCGACCTCAGACGCCTGGGTGTGGTGGCGGATGAAGACCAGGTCGATCTTTTCGTAGTGCCGCGTCAGGAACATGTAGAGCAGGATGAAGAAGCGCTTGCTCAGCTCTTTGCGCGCCTCGTCCATCGAGCCCGACACGTCCATCAGGCAGAACATCACCGCCTTGGCGGTGGGCACCGGCACCTTGACACGGCTGCGGTAGCGCAGGTCGATCGGGTCGAGGTAGGGGATGCGCTCCACCCGGCCGCGCAGCAGCTCGACGCGGCCTTTCAGCGCCTCGATGTAGGCCAGCGCCACCGCGTCGCTGGGTGCAGCCAGGCGCTGGCATTCGGCCAGCTCTTCTTCCAACATGACCAAGTCGCGCCGTGGCCCCATGCCCAGCGCAATGCGCCGGCCCAGAGCGCCGCGCATGCTGCGCACCACGTGCAGGTTGTTGGGCGTGCCGTCGTTGCTGTAGCCAGCGCGATGGGTCTTGTATTCGGGCACTTCGGCCAGCTGGGTGCGCGCCAGGTTGGGCAGCGCCAGGTCGTCGAAGAAGACCTGCATGAACTCTTCCTTGCTCAGCGCAAAGACAAAGTCGTCTTCGCCTTCGCCGCTGTCGCTGGCTTGGCCTTTGCCACTGCCGCCGCCGCCGCCCTTGGGGCGCTCGATGCGGTCACCACGCTGGTAGTCCTGGTTGCCTGGGTGAACGGTTTCGCGCACGCCGCCCTGGCCGTGGCCGAAGACGGGTTCGTTCATGTCTTTTTTGGGAATGTGGATGTCTTCGCCACGCTCCACGTCACGGATGCTGCGGCCGTCGACCGACCGGCGCACGGCCTCCTTGATCTGCTCTTTGTAGCGGCGCAGGAAGCGTTCTCGATTGCCGATCGACTTGTTCTTGCCCGCCAGCCGGCGATCAATGATTTGCTGCATGCGCGTTCATGAACTCTTGCGAACACGCAGGTACCACTCGCACAGCAAGCGCACCTGCTTTTGCGTGTAGCCCTTGGCCACCATGCGGGTGACAAAGTCTTCGTGCTTCTTGGCTTCGTCGGCACTGGCCTTGGCGTTGAAACTGATCACCGGCAACAGCTCTTCGGTGTTGCTGAACATCTTCTTCTCGATCACCGTACGCAGCTTTTCGTAGCTGGTCCAGACCGGGTTGTTGCCCTGGTTGTTGGCCCGCGCGCGCAGCACGAAGTTGACGATCTCGTTGCGGAAGTCCTTCGGGTTGGCAATGCCGGCCGGCTTTTCAATCTTTTCCAGCTCGGCGTTCAGGCTGCCGCGGTCAAAGACCTCACCGGTGTCGGTGTCGCGATACTCGTGGTCCTGGATCCAGTAGTCGGCATAGGTCACGTAGCGGTCAAAGATGTTCTGGCCGTACTCGCTGTAGCTTTCCAGGTAGGCGGTCTGGATTTCCTTGCCGATGAATTCGGCATAACGCGGAGCCAGCAGTTCCTTGATGAAGCCGACATATTTGTCTTCCAGCTCTTTGGAGAACTGCTCGCGCTCGATCTGCTGCTCCAGCACGTACATCAGGTGCACCGGGTTGGCGGCCACTTCGGCGCTGTCGAAG
>JAYUPP010000391.1:0-2914 GCA_043760045.1 Betaproteobacteria bacterium | reverse complement strand
TCGCCGACCTGCCGCTGGCCAACCAAACTGACACCACGCTTGAAACCTTCAAGCGCTGGCGCGCCGGCATCGACATCACGACCATGAAGGCGCGCTTTTACCAGTGTGATGTGCGCAAAGCCGACGGCGCTTCGCTGAACTGCACCGCTGCCGGCGACGCCACCGTGGCCATCGCCACCCAGGGCGGCGCAAGGGTGTTGCGTTTCGCCAGCGGCTACCCGGCTGCGCTGAGCAGACAGCTGAAGTGGCAGCGCTACTGGCTGGAACACAGCGGCACCGTGTTTCGCGGTCTGCGCGACTTGCCCAACACGCGGCACGACCAGCGCCTGAACAACGTGGCCTGGGACGCCCTGCGCACCGCGTTGGCCATACCTGCGCACACGCCCGCAGTTTCACAAACGGCGGCGCCAGGGGCTTTCGAGACGCTGCGCAACTTCACCTACACCGACGCCAACAACTACAACTACCGCCGCTTTGTAGGTGACAGCAGCCTCGTCAACACGGCCGGCCAATACGCGTTCAGCGAGAACCGTGGCATCAAGAGCGGCGGCGTGGACACCCCATTCGCGCGCAACACGCTGTACTGGACTGGCACCGAGTGGCACGACTGCCCGAGCAGCGGCCTGAACATTGGCCTGGTTGCCAGTGCGGCGCCGTTTTTGTCCAGCTACTGCAAAGCCTATGAAGACGAACGTGCAGGTTCCACCGTGCTGACACTGGCCGGCCGCCGCATGAGCGATGTGGTCAATGACATTCGCGCCTACGGCAGCAAGGACAGCACCTTTGACTACGCGGGCTGGGGCCCCAGCACAGCGGCGAACCCGCTGCTGGCCAGCGGCTTCTTCCCGGCCGGCAGCACGATGGAATACCGCAACAACACCCGCAAGGCCACGCCGATGGCCATGGGCACCGACATCGGCAGCAAGGCGCGCGTGGCGCCAGCCGCCGACAGCACCGCAGCATTCAGCACCTGGCCTTACGCGGCGAACCTGGAGGAGTTCATCGCCAAGTACCCGGGTGACCTGAAAGGCGGCAGCCTGAACGGCAACGTGGCGTTCTGGATCCACGGCATCACGCTGCCGACGGCACCATCGGCCGCCTTTAACCGCACATTTGAATGGCGCGTGGCCTTTGATGCCGACGGCCAGAAAGCGCGCATCTACACCAACAACCGCGCGGCTGCCACCAACTTCACCACCAACTACGTGAAGGTGCTGGACACCACCTACACGGTGGAGACCATCGGCGGCAACCGGGTGCTGAAGTTAGCGGCCATGCCCGACGGCTTTGAGCGCGACCACTTCTTCCAGCGCCTGTTTGGCGAGCGTGACGGTGCAGTCTGGTACGCGTTCAAAGACCATGTGCCCACGACGCCGATGTACAGCATTCGGCTGAACGGCACGGCAGCCAGCGCACTGTTCAGCACCCTGGGCATCAACTGAGCCTGCGCTTCGGTCGGCGGCTCCCGCGCGTCGACTGCGCCCTCAGCGCAAGCCCGCGCCGGCAACGGTGGCGGGCTTTTTTGCGTCTTGCGCCACGGCAGGGTCGCACGGCCCATGGCCGCGCCTGAACTCGCTGGGCATCACGGCGCCGCCGGCTGCATGCAGGCCACGCGCCAAGGCACGCGCCATGCGTTCTTGTTTGACGAACGGGCCGCGGTCGTTGCGCTGGCGCGCGCTCCAGGCCTGGCCTTCTTCAACCAGCCGCTTGGCCACGTCCACCCCATTCACTTCCAGGTGGGCCACCAGGCGGCCGTAGCTGTCGCGCGCTATGCCCTGCAGCCGGCCGGGTTTGTTCAGCACCAGTTCAACCAGCGCACGCTGCGACTCGCGGCCGTGCACCTGGCAGATCTCTGGTGCATCGATGCGCGCCAGCCGCACCTGCAGCGGCGTGCCGCTTTGGCCTTGATGCACGGGCGTGAACCACAGGCTGTCGCCGTCCACCACGCGCGTGGTCACGCCTTCCAGCAGGGCCGGGCGGGGTGGTGCGTGGGCTGCAGCTTCGGGAAGGGCCGCCGCCAGCGCACAGCCCAGGGCCCATGCGCTGAAACGGGCCCATGTGGCCTTGTCATTCATGCCCGCGAGTGTCGGCGGGCGGGGCCCTCAAACCCGGGGTGGGCGCGGTTTGCGCGGGCGCGGAGTGTGAACTTTGCCCGCCTCCGGCGCCACCAGAGCCGCTTCCGATGCGGCCAGCAAACGGTCGAGCCGGTCTTTCAGCTTTTCGGTGGAAAGCTGCTCGCGCAATCTTTCCACCAGCAGCGGAAAGGCAAACGGGCTGGCCACCTGCAGGTCCACCACCTCCATCGGCAAACTCTGCAGCCGCTGCAAGGTGTGTTGCAGCCGCCGCAGTTCCAGTTCCTGTTGCAGCACTTCGGTTTGCGCCTGGTTCAGCAGCTGGTTGCCGGGGTCGTAGGTGCGAAAAACTTCATAGAACAAACTGCTCGACGCCTGCAACTGGCGCATGCTTTTTAAAGCGCCGGGGTAGCCGCCAAACACCAGGCCCGAAACGCGCGCAATCTCGCGAAAGCGGCGCTGCGCCAGTTCGCCCGCGTTCAGGCTGGCCAGCACGTCGGGCAGCAGATGGTCGGCTGACAACCAGCCCACACCCACACCTTCACCACCGGACTGCGCCGCGTCCAGGTCGATCTTCTCGGCCGCCATGATCTCCAGGCCGTAGTCGTTGACGCTGAGTGAAAACGTGTTCGGCGAATGGCGCGCCAAGCGCCAGGCCAGCAACTGCGCCAAACCGGTGTGCACATTGCGGCCGGCAAAGGGGTAGATGAAGAGGTGGTGGCCCTCGCGCGACTGCAGCCGCTCCACCAGCAGGCGGCCGCTTTGCGGCAGCTTCGACAGCCGCTGCTGGGCCTGCAGCATGGGTGCGGCGGCCTGCATCTCGGGGCCTTCCAGCACGCCGG
>JAYUPP010000390.1:0-2914 GCA_043760045.1 Betaproteobacteria bacterium | reverse complement strand
ACAGCCTGACGCTGCTGGGGCCCACCGCGCTGTTTGCGGCCTTCACCGGCGTGCTGCTGTTTGCCAGTTCGCTGATTGCGGGCTGGGCCGAAAACTGGTTTGTCTATCACCGGCTTGACAGTGCCATTGCCTGGAACCCGCGCATCGTGCAACAACTGGGTGCCGCGCGCGCGCAGCGCTGGGCGCATTGGTGGCGGCAGCATGTTTCAGGGCTGGCGGCCAATGTGTCGCTGGGCTTTTTGCTCGGGCTCGCGCCTGTGGTGCTGAACTTTTTCGGCCTGCCGCTGGATGTGCGCCACGTCACGCTGGCCAGCGGCCAACTTGCCGCAGCGCTCGGCGCATTGGGTGTGGGTCTGCTGGCTGAGCCCGCCTTCTGGTGGTGCGTGGCCGGCATCGCCGCCACCGGTGCGCTGAACCTGGGCGTCAGCTTCGGCCTCGCCTTCAACGTGGCGCTGCGTTCGCGCGGCGTGCAGGTGCAGTTGCGCTCGCGCATCGCGCGTGCACTGTGGCAGCGCGCCCGCACTTCGCCGCTCAGCCTGGTGTGGCCGCCGAAAGAAAAAGACGCTGCGGCTTAAGCGCTGTCGCGTCTGGGCGGTGCCGGCGCTTGTTCGCCGGTTGCCCCCGGCGGCAGATCAGTCGCTGGTGCCAGTTCAACCGCAGGCGGCGCCACTGCAGCGGCCAGCGGCAAGGCCACCGCGTCACTGCGCCGGCGGCTGGACATCGTCCACCAGACGATGAAGATGAACATGGCCAGCGCGATGAAGGCTTCAGCAATCAGCAACCACATGGGGCTTCCCGGTAAAAGGCTTACACCCCGCCATCATCGCTTCTTGGGCGGTGGCGGTACGGCTGGCAAGCTGATGGTCTTGACGGGCGGCGCAACGGGCGGCGCAGGCGCCGCCAAGCCCTTGGGCGCCATTTTTGCGCTGGCCACAACCTCCCGCAAAGTCTTGTTCAAGTTGTCGATGCGCTCTTTGGGCGCCGGGTGGCGGTCGATCGGCCGGGACACCACATGAAAGAGGCCCTGCGCGTCTTGCACGGTTCTGTCCAGTTTGTCCCCGGTGCTCTGCAGACCCATTGGCAATGTGCGTTGGGCGGCTGGCGTCTCAAGCTTCACGGCTGCCGGGTTGGCCCGCGTCAATTCAGTCACAAACGACTGCAGAACACCTGCCAGTTGGGTTTTGTTGTCCAACACTTTGTCCAGAACGCGCACGGCGCAGCCATCGGAGTGCAACTCCTGGCTTGAGAAATGTTTCTCAAACTGAACTTTGCCTTGCAAAGTCAACTGGAACAGCGGCGTCGGGTCACCGCGCATGGACCGAATGGACTTCACAAGATCGTGCACCGTGCCACGCAACGAAACCGCGTCGATGATGCGCGCTTGCAGGGCCCGCGTTTCGTGGCGCTGCAAAACGTGAGCCACCTCGTGGGCCAAGCCAAACAGCGCCTTGTTTCTGAGCCTGGCATCTTTGACCAAAGCCGCGTCGAGAATCAAAAATCCACCCGGCAAGGCCATTGCGTTTTCACCCGAGCCGGCCCGAACAAACACTTCAAATTCATAAGAATGCGGATCGGTAACGCCGGTCAACACATCGGCCAACATGCGGTCAGCCACCGGATACACCAGGTGGCCTTGCGTGCTGTCACGCTCGATCATGTCGTCCTTCATCTTGTCCATCAGCAGGCGGCCGTAAGTCAGCTCGGCCTTCATCGGCAACCAGTTCATGCGCAACGCGGTGGCTCGCACCTGGTAAGGTATGTTGTGGCGCGCTGAAGCGCCGGCGGCTTGTGTATTGCCCCGCAGCGGCTTGCCACTGAGCGCGCCTTCCAGCCAGCTGCCAAAACTGCTGACGGCGCTGCTGCTCGCCAGGTCGGTCAACGCGGCCACGTTGTCAGCGGTGTCATATGGCGCAACGATCCGGGTGCAGGTGATGTCGCCTTCAAATGACGAGAGGACGATTTTTTTGGAGGTGCCGACAGTGACCGCTTCGGCTGAGGTGCCCGCCGTTTGTTGTTGCGCCGGGGCCTGAGGCTCGGCACTGCTTGCGCCCGCGCTCGTGCCCGGGCCCGTGGTCAAGCTCTTGATGGCTTCGTTGATCGGCGAGGTCTTGCACGCTGCCAGCGACAGCAGCGCGGTGGCCGTCACCAAAAGTCGGGTGAGCGCCGCCACACAGCCTTGTGGCGCGTCAGATGGAGCGCGGCAACGGGTGGTCATCTGGGGCCTCCTGCACGCAGTTGAATGACCAGCAGATCGCGCGCCTTGTAGTGGCCCGCATCGTGCAGCATGGCCGCCTCGCGCACCAGGCGCCGCACGGGGTCGGCCTCGCCCGCCAGTTCACCGGCCAATGCAGCGGCGAAGGCCGGGTCGGCCCGTGCGGCTGCACGTTCTTGTTCAGCCGCCTGGGGATCGAATTTTTTGTCTTCCTCCAGCTTGCGACCGCCCGACTTCGGCGAACTGCCGGCCAGGCGCATCACGGACAACACCGCAGCGCACTGCGTTGACGCGATGCCGAAGGGTGAAAAAAGCGCTGCCAGCAGAGAAGGCGAAGCTTCGGTCATCTCGCGCTTGACGCGATCCACATCGCACTTCTTTTGCTCGCTCTGGGCGTGCAGCGGTTGCAGCATCAGCAGGCCCGTCAAACCCGCAAGCGCCACCGTCAAGCGGCCCCATTGCAGGGCAAAGCGCAGTAGTTCTGTTGACATGATTACAGCCTCCAGTGTGCGACAGATGAATTTCAGAGCGTCACGGTCCATGCACCAGCTTCACAACGGCACAGCCCAGCAGCAACAGATAACTGCCCCAGAACACCGCCCTGTAGAGCGTGAACACGGGCATGGCGCCGTCTTGCGCCCTTGGCAGGGCCAGCGGTGTGGAATCCTGTTCGGCCTGCATCTCGTGCACAGCCACTTGCAC
>JAYUPP010000389.1:0-2923 GCA_043760045.1 Betaproteobacteria bacterium | reverse complement strand
ACTGATCCAGCAGGCTGTAGAAGTCGAGGTTGGCCTTGGGCTGCCGGCAGGCCTTGCCCAGCGTGGTGACCGAGCCATAGGGTTCAACGGCGATCGCGCCCAGCTCGTCAACTTCAGCGTGCCAGGTGTCAATGGTGCGCAGCGCGTTGCCGATTTTTTGGGAGTGAATGCCCGCCACGCCAGCCACGGAGTACAGCGTTTTGCTCTTTTTGCTTTGCCCTTTGTCCAGGATAAGTTCTTGTGACGGAAACACCTCTTGGCCCGCGCCCAAGCGCACAAAGGCGGTGACGCTGAGCAGCACGTGGCGCTCACCCGCCAAACCCTCGCCAATTAGCTGGCTTAAGGCGGCCAGGTCGGCACCCGCAGCCGCCGGGGCGCCGAACTCGCGCACCGGCATGCTCAGCGCATTGAATGCCCACTGCTGGGCGGCCACGCCGTCCACCAGCTGCGCCACTTGCACCTCCACCTGTTCTGCGCCCACGCGGTTGCGCCACAAAAAGCGGCCGTTGGCCAGGTTGGCGGCGTATCGGCGGGCCAGCTCCGTGTAGCCGTTGGCCTGCACATAGCCTTGCACGGTGCTGCGCAGCTTGGCTTGGTAGTCGGCGTTGTTGCAGGCTGATGGCGTGCCCATACCGGCCAGCACGCGCAGCGTGAAGCTCACTTTCAGGGTGTCGGCTTCGCTGGGCAGGGTGGCCACGTCCACGGTTTGCAGGTTGGGGTTTTCAATGGCCGCGTCCAGCTTGGCAGGGTCTTGGTCTTTGGTCTTCAGGCGGTTGGAGATGGTGCCGCGTACTGATTTCTCGCGCACGGTGATGGGTTGCCAGGCGCTGGCGCCGGTGTTTGCCCGGACGGCCCAGGCGCCGGCAAAAAACAGGGCGTCGGACGGATCAAGCTTGCGTTCAAAAGCCAGGACGGATGCGGTTTTCAGAGCAGAGGTAGCCATGGTGAATCTCCTGTAAATCAGTGGGCTGGCGCAAGGTTTTGTGCAAGCGGTGCGGCGTGGGTTGGCGCGGCGGGTGCCGCGTCGGCAAAGTAGTTTTGGCCGCGATACAGGCCTGTAGCCTCGTCGTGCTGGCCGTACCAAAGCAGGTCGTCCAGGCTGTGCAGCCGATGGGGGCTCACCCATTGGCCTAACGAATAGGCGGCCTCCACAAATCTGAATGGCGTGGTCATGTCGCGGGCGTTGGCCACCACGCCTGCGTTGTGGAGTGGTGATAGCGCCGCGTAGCCCACGGGGATCGGTACGGTCCAGCCCTTCGCCCGCTCGGTCACCCACTCAACCACCTCAGTGGCGTCGCCGGTTTTGTTGTCAGCGCCTGCCGTACGAACAGCGCGGTGGTTCAGGCGTGACAAATCCAGCCAGGCGTCCAGCGCAGTGGCCTGGGCGTTGGTCTTTTGAAGCTGGGCCAAATGGCTTTGCAGCAGGTCGTCGCGTGCCACCAGCGCAAAGCCCGGCAGCCACCGCCGGCTCAGGCGCTGAAAGTCCGTGCGGCGGTCACTGGCGCTATCCGGCAACAGCCGCAATTGCGGCCTGGCAGGGCGCCGGTGGCCGCTTTGCGCGGCTGGCAAGGGCGGCAGCACGCTGCCGCCCGCCACGCGCATTTCAGCCAGTTCGTTGCTCACCAATTCAGCCAGTTGCTGGCGCGCCGTGTCGGCCCAGTGGTTGGCGGCCAGGTTGACCAAAAACACCAGCGTGATGTCCAGGTGGATGCGGCCTTCTTCAACGATGGCCATGGTGCTGCCGTCTTTGTCCACCGGGTTGCGCGTCAGGCAAAAAGCACGTGTGTAGCCGCCCTCGGTCACCTGGGCTTCAAAGTCGTGGCAGATCACGCCCACGCCCAAAAACTCCAGCCCACTGTCGGCCGGCAAGCGCCGCGCCAGCGCGTGCATCAAGCCAATAAACGCGGTGATTGACGGAAAACCCCAGGTCATGGGGCTGGACACGGCGTTGGCGTTTTGCACCCGCAGGTGCGGCAGCACCAGCACGGCTTCCTGGTAAAGCTGCTCTTGAGTGTTGTTATGCGGCATGGGTGGCCTCCCATTCATCGGCTTCCAGCTCGGCCAGGGCCAGCGCGCACCAATGGGCGTATTCGGGGTCGCCCATGGGCAGCGGGTCAAGCAGCTGGTGGTTGAGCCATCGGCCAAACGACTGGCTGATCAGCTCGGCGGTGTCGCTGGGCCCCGCTTGCCCGCTTTCTTCAAGGGCGGCGGCCACGCCGTCGGGGTCAAGCCAGTGCTTTTCAGCGTCGCCAAGTTTGCAGCCGGGTAGCTGGCTCCAGCCGGGCGGCAGGGTGCGCAGCTCGGCCGCGAACACCAGCAACTCGCCCGCTAGGTCGGCCACCAACGCATCGCGGCGGTCACGCGTGGGCCGGTTGGCGTCCGGGTCGGATTTCAAAAAGCCCAGCAGCGCCTTGACTCCAGCCTTCACGTCAGGCCGGCGGCCGAAGCGTTGAAACATCGACTCGGTGTTGAGCAGTGGCTGTAGGGCTGCCGATTTCCAGCGGGGTGGCAGGGATGCCAGCAAGTAGTTGTCGCCTCGGCGTTCGCTGTTGAGTTGGCTGATGTTTTGGGGTTTGGTTCCCCCCAGTTTTTGCACCGCCATGTTGGGGTAGTCATGCAGCACATGGTCACTGAATTCACCCGCCTTGCGGGCTACGCGCGCCGCCTTGGCGGCGTCGCTGAACCGGTCGGCGTTGATGGTTTGGTAAACCCGGTGCGCCAGCGAGGTGGCAAACAGCGGCGCCAGCAAGTGGTAGCCGCTGTTGTCGGCCGGGCTGGCCCCGGTCAGCCAGTAAATCTGTTTGGCCAGCGTGTGCGACGCTGCTTTGCCCCGTGCCTGGGTGATGCCGGTGAAGGCGCTGATCCACGCCGTTGATTGCTCTGGGTCGTCGCTCAGCGCGGCTGCCAGGTCGGGGTCATCGGC
>JAYUPP010000388.1:0-7481 GCA_043760045.1 Betaproteobacteria bacterium | reverse complement strand
GTAGGGCGGGTTGGCCACCTGATGCTCGAAGGTTTTGCCGGCGTGTTTGTCGCTGTCCAGCGTGTCGCCGTTGGCGATGTTGGCGGGGTCCTGGCCGCGGATCAGCATGTTGGCCTTGCAGATGGCGCAGGTCTCGTCTTCCAGTTCCTGGCCGAACAGCTTCATGGTGGCGTGGCTGTTGAAGCGGCGCAGGTATTCCTCTGCGACGCTCAGGATGCCGCCGGTGCCGGCCGTGGGGTCGTACATGGTGCGCACCACGCCGGGCACCGACAGCACGTCGTCGTCGCCACTGAACAGCAGTGTGACCATCAACTCGATCACATCGCGCGGCGTGTATTGCTCGCCGGCCGGTGACAGGTCGTTGAACTTGCGCAGCAGTTCCGCGAACGCCTGTCCCATGTCGTGGTTGGTGACCTGCTTGGGGTTCAGGTCGGTCTCGGCGAAGCGTTGCACCACGAGGAACAGCCGATTCTTCTCGGCCAGTTTGTCGATGGTGGCGATGAAACCAAACTTCTCGAAGATGTCACGCACGTTCTGCGAGAAGCCGTTGACCCTGGCTTCGAGGTTGTCGCGAACGTCATCCGGCGTCTCGGCGACGTTGGGCAACGTGAACTTCGAGATATTGAAGAACGATTAGCCGCTGGCGGGGGTCAGCATCGTGTCGAGGTCGTAGCCACCCTTCTTGACGGCCTCGTACTTCTTCAGCACCGCTTCCCGGCTTGGTGCGAGCACGCAATCAAGACGGCGCAGGATGGTGAACGGCAGGATGACCTTGCGGTATTCGTTCTCCCTGAAGGCGCCGCGCAGCAGTTCGGCGTTCTTCCAGATCAGGTCAGCAAGTTTTGTCATGCGGGTTCAGTGGGCACATGGGTTTGATGGCCGGACGGGCCAGTCGCAGGTGTTTGAACTTGAGTCGCAACCGTCTCGATCTTCTTGAAGCTGCAGTAGAAAAGTGCGTGCCGGCCTGCCCTTGCGACGGCTCGCACCATGCGGCGCACAGGGTACGCGGGCGCAGGTCAGCAGGTGCAGGCCACCCAGACTGCGCCTGGCCGCTAACTGGCTTGCCGCAGCGTCACAAATTCTTCAGCGGCCGTGGGATGAATGCCCACCGTGGCGTCAAATTGCGCTTTGCTCAGGCCGGCATTCACCGCAATCGCCACGCCCTGCATGATTTCTGGTGCGTCGCTGCCCACCATGTGTGCACCCACCACCTGCTGGCCGGCCCGCCGCACCACCAGTTTCATCAACACCCGTTCGGCGCGGCCGGTGAGGGTGGCGCGCAAGGGCCTGAACTGCGTGCGATAAACATCCACTTCGCCAAAGGCCAGCCGCGCGCCGGCTTCCGTGTAGCCCACCGCTGACACCGGGGGCTGGCTGAACACGGCCTGGGGCACGTTGCGATAGTCGATGGCCAGCGCCGGGCCGTCGGTCATGGCGTTGGCCACCGCATGGCCTTCGCGAATGGCCACCGGCGTCAGGTTCAGACGCTGCGTGCAGTCGCCCACGGCCCAGATGTTTGCGGCGTGGGTGCGTGACTGCGCGTCCACCAGCACCTCACCCGCTGCACCCAGCCGCACACCGGCTTCTGTCAGCCCCAGGCCGTGGGTGGCCGGCTCGCGGCCGGTGGCCATCAAAACGGCGTCAAATTCTTCGTGCTTGATGGTGCCGGTGGCATCTTGCAGGGCCACGCGCAGCCGGGGGAATGAGGCAAGGTCGTTCGCAACGTCGTTCGCAACAGCGCTCACAACGTCGTTCGCAACATCGTTCGCAACATCGTTCACAACAGCGCTCACAACAGCGCTCACGAAATCGCCCACACCGCCATCGATGCGTTCTATGGCCACAGGCTGTGTGCCCCAGCGGCACTGCAGCCCTGCTGCGGTCAGCTCGGTGGCCAGATGCTGGCGCACGTCTTCATCAAAACCGCGCAGTGGCAAATCGCCCCGGTGGGCCAGCACCACCTGGCTGCCCAGGCGCTGGAAGATGCCAGCAAATTCCAGCGCGATGAAACCACCACCCACCACCAGCAGGCGCTCTGGCCGGGTGCGCAAGGTGAAACAGTCGTCAGACGTGATGGCCCATTCAGCGCCCGGAATGGCGGGCCGCAACGGCCGCGCGCCAGTGGCGATGATGATGCGCTTGGCCAGCAGTTGGCGTTCGCCCACCTGCACCAGCCCCGGCCCGGCCAGGCGCGCCTGGCCCAGCAACAGTTCAACACCGTTGTCGGCCAGCAGCTTTTGATAGACCGCCTCAAGCCGCGACACTTCAGCACCCACCGCAGCCACCAGCGCCGGCCAGTGGTGCTGCGGCATGGCGTCCAGCTGCCAGCCAAAGCCGCGTGCGTCGGCCCACTGGTCGTGAAACTGTGACGCCAGCATCAGCAGCTTTTTGGGCACACAGCCGCGTATGACGCAGGTGCCGCCCACGCGGCTGTGTTCGGCTATGGCCACCCGCAAACCACGCTGCGCGGCGATGCGCGCTGCACGCACACCGCCCGAACCCGCGCCCAGCACAACCAGGTCATAACGTTCCAGTGTCATGTGCAATCCTGTTGATAAAAATTGCGCCAGCGCGGCGCCATCAGACGTCTTGTGAATAAACGATGAAACCCAGATGCTGCGCCACGCGGTCGTAGAGCAAGCGCCCGGCGCTGTTGCTTTGGTGCGTTTGCCAATACACACGGTGAATGCCACTGGCCTGCACCGCAGCATAGACACCCTGAATCAATGCCCTGCCCACACCCTGGCCACGCGCCGGCTCGGCCGTGTAGAGGTCTTGCAGGTAACAGGTGAGTTCCAGGCGCGTGGTGCTGCGGTGGTAGAGGTAATGCACCAGGCCCAGCAATTCACCCTGGCGCTGCGCGACCAGCGCAAACACCGGCTCGGCGGGGTCGAAAAAACGCTGCCAGGTGGCCTGCGTGATGGCCGGCGCCAGCGCGGTGGCGCCGGCGCGGCCGTAAAAAGCGTTGTAGCCGTCCCAAAGCGGGGCCCAGGCTTCACGGTCACGGGTGTGGACGGCGCGAACAACAAGGTCAGAAGGAGTCATGCGCACAGGGTTTTGGCGATTGAAGGGGGCCGTGTGCAGGCAGTGACAGCGGCCGCAGGGCTGCAGCTTCAGGGCAGTATTTTTGTGGCCTGCGACCACACCGCCTGCCAGCGGCCCGCGCACAACTGATAAGCGTCAGTGTGCCAGCAGCGCTGGGGCGTGCCGGGCCCAGCGGGCGAGCCCAGCTGCAGCGTGACGGTGTAGCGCACCACCGCCAGCGTGTCGCTGCCCAGCACATGCATCGCATCGGGTTCCCAGCGCAGGTAACGCAGGTCAGCGCTGGCCAGCAAACCCAGGTAACGGTCGCGCGTGAAGCTGCGGCCTGAAGGCGTGATCAGCTGGTAGTCATCAGCATGCAAGTGCAGCAACCGCTCGGCGTCGGCCTGCACCAGCGCAGCGCTGCGCGCGTGTTCGAGCGCGCGCATGAAATCTGCCAGCGTGGCGTGATCGACACGTTCGGGAAGCGCTTCCATCGCACGCGGGCTTCGGCAGTGGGTCGAGGTTGACGGCGCAGAAGTTGAGAGTTTTTCGAGCGTGCCCGAGAGGCGCGTCAAAACGTGCCCAATCCAGGCGCAAAGCACAGCCATAGCCCGGCTATGGCGAGCATTCGCAACGACGAGTGGGTGCGTTTTGGCGTGCAAAGCGGGCATGAACGAAAGACTCTCAGCCTCTCAGCCCGGAATCTCGGGCTCAACCAGGCGCGCCAGCTGTGCCAGCGACTCTTGCCAACCCAGGTAACACATCTCCAGCGGAATGACGTCAGGAATGCCCGACTGCACGACGCTGATGTCGGTGCCGCCGAGCACTGCTTTCAAGTCCACCTGCACTTGCATTTCACCCGGTAGGTTGGGGTCGTCGAACTTGTCGTTGTAGCGCAGGCGCTGGTGCGGCACCAGCTCCAGGTATTCGCCGCCAAAGGCATGGCTGTGGCCGGTGGCGAAATTGCTGAACGACATCTTGAAAGTGCCACCCAGGCGAACGTCCATGTGGTGCACCTTGCAGGTGAAGCCGTAAGGCGGCAGCCACTTGGCCATGGCGTCGGGTTCAAGAAAAGCACGGTACAGCTTCTCGGGTGTGCTGCGCAGCACGCGGTGCAGGCGGACGGTGCGGTCGGTCATGGCGAAGTGCTCCTGTGTTGGGGTGGTGCGGCGCTCGGCCAGGGCTTTCTCAAAGGCCAAGACCGGGGCCGCAGATTGTCAGGCCAGTCAGGCCAGTCAGGCTTGCAGGCCGTCGTCTGGCAGGCGTGGCGGCAAAGCTGTGGCGTGAGCGGCTGCAGGGGTCGTCCGGCTTGCAACGTCAGCTTGTCCTACCTGCAAAAGCCGAACTTCAAACCAGGATGGTGAACAACTTCTGCTGCAGGCCCTATGAGCGATCCCCGCAATGTCGCGCACGACAAAAAAGTGCAACAAGAGAAAAAACACCGTGGTGAAGCAGTAGCACCGGGTGCAGACCAGACGCCGCAGCCGGGCAAAAAAACACCCATGGAACGCCATGCCTCAGACCTTCAAAAGGTGCCTGACGAGGTCTTGCCGGTGCCCACCGAAGAGAAGCCGCTGAACTGATGGGTGGTGGTCGGCGGCAAGCAAGGAACGGCTTCGGGGCCGCGAACCCATTGGTGTTTGCAAACAAGGTTATTTGGCTGCGGAAACCGGCGATGCAGGCGCAGTGGCACGGCCTGTCGTCACCAACCCGCGTACCTCCACCTTCACCTCTTGCATGACCCGCCCCCGCGCGTCAACCAGCGCCACCCGGTGGCGCCCTGGCGCGGGCAACCAACGCACGCCCGTGCCCTGCCCCACCCGACGGCCGTTGACGAGCCAGGTGCCCGCGCTGCCCTGCAGACTGATGCGCTGGGCAGCCAACGGGATGTCGGGGTCTAACGCAAAGACGCTGCCGTTTCGGGGGCTGGTGATGCCGAGGCCTTGCCCTGGGGTCAGCTGGATGCTGGCGTGCTGATGCGCCTGCTCGGTTCCACGGATGAACCATTCCTGGCGCGGCGCTTCGGTTGCACCTTCGAACGTGATGTGGCGGGTGATGACGCCGGCAACGGCGGCTGCGGGTTCAGTTGATGGCCGAGGTGATGATGGACCTGATGGCTGAGGCGATGGCAGAGGTGACTGCCGACGTGGCGGCTGCTGTGGCGGCGGTGCTAACGGCAGCGGTGGACGCAGATCAAACGGCTGCGTTGACAGCTGATGCGAAGGCCGGCGGTGATGCAGAAAATGCACCAACGCGCGCCACACCGGCGCCGCGCCGCTGGTGCCGCTGACGCCGTGCATGGGCTCGCCGCTGGCGTTGCCCATCCACACACCCACGGTGTAGCGGCTGGTGTAACCCACACACCAGTTGTCGCGCAGGTCTTTGCTGGTGCCCGTTTTGACGGCTGCAAAAGTGCGCGTGGCCAGCGCGCTGTGGAGGCCAAAAGTGGCGGCGCGGGCGTTGTTGTCTGACAGGATGCGGGTGACCAGATGCACCGCCGCCGCGCTGGCCACCCGCTGCGGCGCGGCGCGACTGGGCGCCTGAATGGGGGTCAGACCCCGAATCGAGCCTTGATGTGACGGTCGCGGCAAACCCTGCGGCGGAACCTGCAGCGGAACCTGCAGCGGAACCTGCAGCAGACCCTGACCCTCAGCTTGCAGCGAACCCTGCATCGAGTGCAGCGAACCCTGCAGCGAACCCTGCGGCAGACCCTGACCCTCAGCCTGCAGTGAACCCTGCATCGAGTGCTGCAACGAATGCGGCAAAACCCAAGCCGGCGCCGACAGCATGCCGCCGTTGGCCAGCGCGCGATAAGCGTTGGTCAGCGCCAGCAGCGTGACATCAACGCCACCCAAGGCCAGGGCGTGGCCGTAATAACCGCCGTTGTGGGGCAGCGCCAGGCCCAGGCGGTTCAACTGATCAAACAAGGCATCAGGCGGCAGCAAGGCGGCCACGCGCACGGCGGGCACATTCAGGCTGGCGCCCAGCGCCGTGCGTGCGCTCACCCAGCCCTGATAGCTGCGGTCGTAGTTCTGCGGCAGGTAAAGACCAGCGGCGGTGGGCAACTGGGTGGGCGCGTCGTGCAGCAGCGTGGCGGGGGTGATCAGCTGGCGCTCAAAAGCCATCGCATACAAAAATGGCTTCAGCGTAGACCCAGGCTGGCGGCGCGCCAACACGGCGTCCACCGCGGGCGCGTCGCTGGTGGCGCTGCCGCTGCTGCCCACCCACGCCAGCACTTCACCGCTGTGGTTGTCCAGCACAACGATGGCGCCGTCTGCCACATTGCGGCCATGCAGCGCGGCCAGTTGTTCACGCAGCGCGGCCAGCGCCACGCGCTGCAGCGGGGCGCTCAGCGTGGTGCGAAATTCATGCTGTGGGGCGCCGCTGCGCGAGGCATCGGCCAGAGCGCCGCTGCGCGACGCATCGACCAGAGCGCCGCTGCGCGACGCATGGGCCAAAGCGCCGCGCTGCGGCGCGGGCCCCTGCGCATCACGCAAAACCAGCCGCGCAAAGTGCGGCGCCAGTTGTTCACCCAGCGGCATGCCGCCGCGCCGCGCCAGCGCCGCTTCAGCAAGGTCGCGCACACCGCTGCAGGACGCCGCTTCATGCACACGCAGCAGCGCACACGCACGTTCGGCCACACGCGCGGCCGGCGCGTTGGGCGCGCGCACCAGCGCGGCGGCGATGGCGGCTTCCTGGGTGTCAAGGCCACTGGGGTGTTTGTTGAACAGCGTCTGCGCCAGCGCGTTGATGCCCACCATCTCGCCGCGCAAGGGCACGGCGTTCAGGTAGGCCTCAAGAATCTCGGCTTTTGTCCAGCTGGCTTCCAGCCGCAGCGCGGTGGCGGTCTGGCCGATTTTTTGGCCCACGCTGCGGCCACCGGCGGGGCGCGCCAGGCCTTCGTCCAAAAGGCCAGCCAGTTGCATGGTGAGCGTTGAGGCGCCGCGCGTGTTTTTGTTCTGTGTGTTGGCCCACGCACTCTGGGCCACCGCTTGCCAGTCGATGCCGCTGTGTTGCCAGAAACGCTGGTCTTCACTTTGCACCAGCGCTTGCAGCAAAGCGGGCGACAAGTCTCGCAGGGGCACCCAGGGCAGCCGGCGCACGCTTGCGTCCACACGCATCGTTTGTAGGGGTGTGCCGTCGCGGCCCAGCAACGTGACATCGCTGGTGCGGTGCGCGGCGCGCACTTCTGCGAGGGTGGGAATGGCGGCTGCGGGAGCAGACAGCACGAGCAGCATAACCGCCATCATCAGTGGCATCGTCAGTGGCATCGTCAGTGGCAACATCGGCAACATCGGCAACATCAGCCGGCGTGGCATTGCTCCCTTTCCCTGGAAAGCTGAGGGCGCCGCGCAAGAGGTTTTCACGGCGCCACCTGCAGCGCCAGCAGCGGTGTTTCGCCGAAGCTCTCAGGCGCGTACATCGCCTCCACACGCGCCGGCGGCAGGTTGAAGCGG
>JAYUPP010000387.1:0-2932 GCA_043760045.1 Betaproteobacteria bacterium | reverse complement strand
GCGGGGCGCGTGGCTGCGCGGCAGCGGCGCAGGGTCAGCGCCGTTCGCGTTCGCGTTCGCGTTCGCGTTCGCGTCCCAGCGTCTCAGCGCAGGGCCAGCGTGGACTCGCGCAGCACCAACCGGGGCGCTGGCAGTTGTTCATGCGGCACCTCGCCGGCCAGCAGCTGCAGCATGGCACGCGCCGCCATCTGGCCCATCTCCAGCACCGGGTGGTGCACGGTGGTCATGGGCGGAATGGAAAAGGTGGCCGTGGCCACGTCGTCGAAGCCCACCAGCGACACGTCGTGTGGCACCCGCAGCTGCCGCCGGTGCAAGCCCAGCGCGGCGCCAAAGGCCATCTGGTCGTTGGCCGCAAAGATGCCGGTGAA
Organism: Betaproteobacteria bacterium; assembly: GCA_043760045.1. Taxonomy (GTDB): domain Bacteria; phylum Pseudomonadota; class Gammaproteobacteria; order Burkholderiales; family Burkholderiaceae_C; genus Rubrivivax. The sequence goes on along the minus strand of JAYUPP010000387.1, from coordinate 2,564 downwards.
GGCGGTGCGCCGGTCCAGCAGGCTTTGCACCGCCAGGCGGCCGCTGTCTTCGGTGTACTGGCCGGGCACCACCAGCGCGGGGTCGGGCGTCACACCCGCTGCGGCCAGCGCCGCGCGGTAACCGCGCTGGCGCTCTTTGGCGTCGGGGTGCCGGGTGTCGCCGGTGATGAAAGCGATGCGCCGGTGGCCCAGCTGCAGCAGATGGTGGGTGGCCAGGCGAGCGCCTTCGAAGTTGTCAAAGTTCAGTGACCACAAGCCGGCGGCCTGCAGGCTGCGCCCCGTCACCACCACGGGCAGGCTCTGGGCAAGGCTCACCAGCGCAGCGTCGCCCAGGCGGCCGGCCAGCACAATGATGCCGTCCACGCGGCGCGAACGCAGCACGTCGATGCAGCGTGACTCATGCACCGCGTTCCACTGGCCACTGACAAACAGCGGGCTGTAGCCGGCTGCACTGAGCTCCTCTTCAATGCCGCGCAAGGCGCCGCCAAAAAACGGGCTGTCGATGGTTTGGGTGATGACGCCCACGCTGAGCGTGCGGCCACCGGCCAGCCCGCGCGCCACCGGGTTCGGCACAAAGCCCAGCGTGCCAATGGCGTGGTCCACGGCCTGGCGTTTGTCGTCACTGACCACTGCGGTGCCGTTGAGAATGCGCGACACCGTGCTGGGCGACACACCGGCGGCCTGCGCCACCATTTCCAGCGTCACCTTGCCCTCGCTGTGAGCCGCCTTGGTGGCTGTGCTGACCCTGCGCACCGATGCAGCAACTTGCGTCTTGTTCTTCATGGCAGCGCTTTCAACTAGAAGTGGCAGTTTAAGGGCGCCCCGGCTGCGCTTGCCAACCTGCGCTTGCTGATCTGCGCTTGCTGATCTGGGCTTGCTGATCTGTGCTTGCTGATCCCGCCTTTGAACGGTGCTTCTCCACCTGCCTTTTCTACGCAGGCGCTGACACACATTTGGGCAGTTCAGCAAATGGGCAACCGGTGCGCCTGAACCGGTGCGCCTGAAGACCTGCGCTCCTAAACTGCGGCCATGAAACAAACTGCCTCTGCCGCCCCGGTGCCGCCAACCTCAGCCCACCGACGCGCCGTGCGCCGCCAGCATCTGCATGACCTGCGCGGCGCCTCGCGCCTGGCCACAGACGGCACGCTGGCTTTGGCCGCGCTGGTGGAAGCGATGCACGCGCGCATTGCCAGCACGCCGGGCTTGCGTGGGCCCGAAGCCACCACGGGCATCACGGGCCTGGTTTACAAGACGGTGCGCGGCATAACGCGAGTAGTGGGTGGCAGTGTGGACGCATTGATGGCGGCGTTGACCGTCACGTTGCAGCCCCAGTCATCATCTACAGCTGTACGTGACGCTGCTGACACAGCCCACGCGCCGCACAGCGCAGCGCCCGGCTCATCACAAGAACGCGACGCCGTGCTGGCGGTGCTGAACGGTGTGCTGGGCGACCACCTGGCTGCCACCGGCAACCCGCTGGCCACGCCCATGACGATGCACCACCAGAGCCGCGCATTGCTGCTGCAGCCCCTGGCCTTGCGCGCTTTGCTGCCCGCAGCCACCGGCCGCGTGCTGGTGCTGCTGCACGGCCTGTGCATGAACCACCACCAGTGGCAGCGCGACGGCCATGATCACCACCATGACCACGGCGCGGCGCTGGCGCGGGCTGCCGGCTACACGCCCATCTATCTGCACTACAACAGCGGCCAGCCCGTGCATGTGAACGGCGCCGCTTTTGCGCAGCAGATGCAAAGCCTGCTCGCCGCCTGGCCGATGCCGCTGCAGCGTGTGGTGCTGCTGGGCCACAGCATGGGCGGGCTGGTGGCGCGCAGTGCCATGCAACAAGGCGCAAGCAGCGGGCAGCCTTGGGTGGGCCGGGTGGACGACGCGGTGTTCCTGGGCACCCCGCACCTGGGTGCGCCACTGGAACGCGCCGGCCGTTGGGTGGACCTGATACTGGGCGCCGCGCCTTACGCCGCGCCGCTGGCGCGTTTGGCGCGCATGCGCAGCGCCGGCATCACCGACTTGCGGCACGGCAAGCTGCTGGACGAACCCACCCACACGCTGCCTGCGCATGTGCCCCTGCCCACCCATGTGCGATGTTATGCCGTGGCCGGCACCACGGGCGCACGCGAAAAAGACCTGAAAGACCGTTTGCTGGGCGACGGGTTGGTGCCGCTGCAAAGTGCACTGGGTGTGCATGCCGACAGCGCACGCTGCTTGAACTTTGCCGCCGAGCGCCAGCTGCAGCTGGCACAAACCGGCCACATGGCGCTGCTCAGCAGCCCTGCCGTGGCGGCGGCACTGCTGCAGTGGCTGGGCTGAAGCGGCTGAACGGAAGCGGCTGCAGGCGCGCCTCAGCCGCGCGCGTCCAACAGGGCGCCGACCATGCGGTCTTGCGCCTTGAACACCGCCAGATTGGCCATGAAGCCGTTTTTGGCTTGCAGCAGGCCCACCACGTCGGCTGTCAAAGCGGCACCGGCTTGGGGCGCGGTGGCCACACGGGCCACGGCCCCACCTTCGGGCACGGCCGCCACTTGCACCGTCTGGCGCTTGAAGCCCGG
>JAYUPP010000386.1:0-7491 GCA_043760045.1 Betaproteobacteria bacterium | reverse complement strand
ATTGATGGATTTTTTCGCCAGGCTAGGCGCAGACCCGCAGCCGCACCGGCAGTGCGGCAAGGGGCTGCAACGACGCATGGCGGAAAAAGACGCGATTTCATGTAGTGGTTTTGGTGAAACGGACTACTAAGCCACTGAAACGGCCGCTGCTGCAGCGGTGATCGCTTTCAGGGTGCCAGCCGGTGTGCCGCCGATTGCCCGAGTCTTCCCCGTCACCGCCGGCCCGTGCAGGCACCCCGATGAACGTGCACACCCTGTTGTCATTCACCGCGGCAGTTTTTGCAGCGGGCCTGCTGGTTGTGCAGGCGACGCCCGCGCGGGCTGAAATGGACCGCGCGCGGCTGGTGCAGCTGGGCGCCAGCGTGTTGAAGATTGAGGTGCACCGCAAGGCCGGTGGTTACGGGCTGGGTTCGGGGGTGGTGGTGGGCGTTGACCACATCGTCACCAATTGCCATGTCACGCAGGGTGGCGCCGAAATCTGGGTCTTGCGCGGCGGTGGTCGCTGGGCCGCCCAGGCGCAGGCTGTTGACAGTGAACACGACCTGTGTGTGCTGCAGGTGCCGGGCCTGCAGGCCCAAGCGGTGGACCTGGGCCGCGCTGCCGACCTGCAGCCCGGGCAGTCGCTGACGGCCGTCGGTTTTACCGGCGGCTTCGGCATCCAGACCAGCGGCGGCGCGGTGGTGGCGCTGCACCCCCATGACGGCGCACCCGTCATCCAAAGCAGCAACTGGTTTACCTCTGGCGCCAGCGGCGGCGGTTTGTTTGACGACCAGTTGCGCCTGGTGGGTGTATTGACCTTTCGTTTGCGCGGCGGTGCGTTGCATTACTTTTCGGCCCCTATCGAATGGCTACAGCCGCTGCTGGCCGACCCGTCACGCTACGAGCCGATCCACCGCACACCCACCATGGCGGCCGCTTTTTGGCAACGCGCGCCAGACCGGCAACCCCATTTTCTGCGTGCCGCTGCGCTGCAAAACGAACACAGGTGGAAAGACCTGCAAGTGCTGGCCCAGCAATGGAGCCGAGGCGACAGCAGCAACCCGGCGCCGTGGGTGCTGCAAGGCCAGGCGCTCGGCCATCTGGGCCGTGTTGCCGAAGCGGTGCAGGCGCTGGACCATGCGCTTACGCTGGCGCCCGACCTGGCGTCCGTCTGGCTGCAACTGGGGCTGCTGCTGCAGCGCCGGGGCCCGGCTGATCGCCTGCAAGACGTGCGCCGCGCTTTGCAAAGGCTGAGCCCCCCTTTGCTGCAAGAACTGGACCGCCACAGCGACCGCGTGCCCACTGACCGTGTGCGCCCCGAGGCTTCGTTTGCGCCGCCTACCTGAAGCGTCACCTTCACCGCCATTCACTCTCATTCACTCTCATTCACTCCCCTTCACCCGCCGCCATGCAACGCTGTCCTCTGTCTTCTTTGTCGATCGTCCAGCCGCGTTCAGCGCCCGGGCTGGCGCGCCGCTGCGCGCTTGCGCTCAGCGCAGGTCTGTTGTGGTTGGGCGCTTTGCTGGGTGCAAGCCCCTTGGCTGCGGCTGAGCTTGCAGCGACTGCCAACACGGCCGCCGCCGCCACCGACAAAAAAGACTTCTCGGCCGCCGAGCGCCTGCTCTTCATGACGCCGCATCTGCAGGGCCTGCGTCCACCCGGCACGCTGCGTTATGCGCTGCGCAAAAGCGGCAGCCTGGAAGCTGGTTTTGATGACACGGTGGTGGTGCACTTGAGCGCTGCGGCCAACGGCACTTGTTGCAACAGCCGCGCTGAATTCATGAGCGGCGCGCGTCGCCTGCCCATGCCCGATATCGACGCTGCCGACGGCAACCCGGTGCTGATGTACTTTCTGGAACACGACGTGCGCGAAATGCAGCGCCTGACCAAGGGCAGCCAAAACCACTTTCGCAAACGCATCCGCATGGCCATTTACGCCGGCGCCCAGGTCAGCAGCGTGAAAGTGCCTTACCGGGGCGGGCAGATAAACGGCACGCTGGTGGCGTTTTCGCCCTACCTGGACGACCCCAACCGCGCACGGTTTGAAAAACTGGCGCGCAAGGAATACCGCTTTGTGCTGGCCGGTGCGGTGCCCGGTGGTGTGTATGCCATTCGCACGCAGATTGTTGACGGCACGCCCGGCGCGCCGCCGTCGGCAACACCGTTGATGACCGAAGAATTGCTGGCTGAAGGTGCACAGCCATTGGCCGGCAAAGTGGCGCCGTGAACGCAGCCCCTTCCGCCCACCGCAAACCCCTGCCGCCGGCAGGGCCCCGGAGCGCGCAAACTGCATCCCATGCATCTCATTTCAAGCCAAACACCGCCATGAATATCGCTTCCTTGTGCCGCCGGGCTGAACACGGGTTTTTGCGCGGGTTTTTGCGCAGTTTCTTGCGCAGTTCCGTGCCTGGTTTTCTGCTCTGCCTGGGCACGGCCAGCGCCTGGGCCAACGACTTCCCCACCGTGGACCGGGTGCTCTACGTGCAGGAATGCATGCGGGCCCACCCGGGGCCGAATTACGAGATGGTCAACAAGTGTTCTTGCGCGCTGGACGCTGTTGCGGTGGCCGTGAAGTTTGACGATTACGTCACCATGGCCACGGCCAGCAACGCCAACAGCATTGGTGGTGAACGGGGCGGCTACATCCGCGACTCGGAAAGCTTGCAGGTGCAGATCAAGCGTTACCGTGAATTGCAAACCCGCGCCAAAAGTGGCTGCTACATCAACACCACCGCGCGCTAGGCGCCAAGTGCGGTCGTGATGCCCGCCCTGTTTCGCCACTGCAAGCAGCGCCGGCCGAGCCTGCCGATCCGGTGCGGGCGGGCGTGGTGCTGGACACGGCCACTGGCTGCAACCGCAGCGTTGGTTCTGAGCCTGGGCGTGCCGGTGGGGGCGCAGCCAGCCACCCCACCCAGCCCCGAAAGCGCCGTGCAGCCCTTGCCCATGCAGCAGCTGGCCGCTGGTGTGTACTTGCAGGTGGGTGCGCACGAAGCATGGCAACCGGGCAACGCGGGCAATGTGTCCAATGTGGCGTTCATCGTCGGCCAGCGCTGTGTGGCGGTGGTGGACAGCGGTGGTTCGCCGGCGGTGGGCCAACGCCTGCTGGCGACCATCGAACTCATCACGCCGCTGCCCGTGTGCTGGGTCATCACCACCCATGCGCACCCGGACCACATCCTGGGCCACAGCGCTTTTCGCAAACCCGGTGCACCGGCACCGCGTTATGTGGCGCATGCCCGGCTGGCGGCGGCACTGGCGGGGCGTGAACGGGGTTACCGCAACGCGGTGCAGCGCGACTTTCGCAACCCGCTGCCCGCAGATGCCATCGTCTACCCCGATATCGGTGTAGACAAAGAAATGCAGCTTGACCTGGGCGGGCGCAGCCTCTTGTTGCAGGCCTGGCCCACGGCCCACACCGACAACGACCTCACGGTGCTGGACCTGCAGACGCGCACGCTGTTTTTGGGCGACCTGTGGTTTGTGGGCCATATGCCCGTGCTGGACGGTCGCCTGAAAGGCTGGCTGGCGGTGATGGACCAGTTGCAACAGGTGCCCGTGGCGCTGGCCGTGCCGGGCCATGGTGCCGCCAGCGCCCACTGGCCGGCCGCTGCCGCGCCGCAGCGGGCCTACCTGCTGGCCCTGCAGCGCGACGTGCGCGCGGCACTGAAGCAGCAACTCACGCTGCGCCAGGCGGTTGAACAACTGGCCCCGCCCGAGGGCCAGCGCTGGTTGCTGGCCGAGCTGTTTCACCGGCGCAATGTGACGGCGGCCTTCGCCGAGCTGGAATGGGAAGAGTGATGATGAAACCACCGGAGCACACCATGGCTGTTGACAATACCGCCAGGCGGCGTTTTGCACTGGCGCCCGTTTTGGGCTTGTCCTTGAGGCCGCTCTTGGGGCTCAGCGCAGGCCTGGCCCCGCACGCCGCGCAGGCGCAAATCAAGACCGGCGAGAACCCTGAGGCCAGCGAAATCTGGCGCAAGGTGCGCGCCAGCCTGTTTGGCCAGCGCAGCATCAGCAGCGCGGGTGAAGAGCTGATGACGCTGGACACGCCCACGCGGGCCGAAGACGCTGCCGTGGTGCCCATTGCCGTGCGCACCCGTGCCACGGCTGGCGCCGCGCGCCGCATCCACAAGCTGTATCTGGTGATCGACAACAACCCCTCGCCGATAGCGGCGGTGTTTCAGTTCAGCGCACAAAGTGGCCGTGCCGACATCGAAACGCGGGTGCGCGTGGACGAATACAGCCATGTGCGCGCCATTGCCGAGCTGGCTGACGGCAGTCTGCACATGGCCACCCGCTGGGTGAAGGCGTCGGGCGGTTGTTCAGCCCCGGCGGGCAAAGACGCACAGGCCGCGTTGGCCAGCCTGGGGCGCATGAGGTGGCGTGTGGAAGGTGTTGCGGCCCCCGGTGTGCCGGCGTTGGCGCAACTGATGATCAGCCACCCCAACCATTCGGGCCTGGCGATGGACCAGTTGTCGCGCCAGTACACACCGGCCCACTTTGTGCGCAAGCTCGACATCAGCTACGCCGGCCAGCCGCTGCTGTCGGCCGATGTTGATTTTTCGATCAGCGAGAACCCCAATTTCCGCTTTTACTTTCTGCCCCAGGCAGCCGGTGAACTGAAGGCCGAAATGGTGGATTCGCGGGACCTGCGTTTTGCCAGCAGCTTCAGCCACCAACCGCAGTGAAGCCGCCTGCCCGCGCGCTGGTGAGGCGCTGGTGAGGCGCTGGTGCGCCGCCGTGGCCGGCGGGGTCGGGGCGGCGGTGGCGGGTCTGGCCTGTGCGGCGCCGTTTGCCTACATCACCAACCAGGGCAGCCACGATGTGTCGGTGATCGACCTGGCGACCCAGCAGGTGGTGCACACCGTGCCGGTGGGGCAGTCACCGGCGGGTGTGGTGGCCAACAGCCGCACGTCGCGGGTGTATGTGTCCAACCCCGACAGCAAAACCATCTCGGTGATAGCCATGCAGGGCCAGCGTGTGGTCGCCACGCTGCCGGCAGGCACCGGCGCCGTGGGCCTGGACGCGGCCGACGACGGCCAAACGCTGTTTGCGGCCGATTGGTTCAGCAACCGGCTGCTGGTGTATGCCCTGGACGCGGCCACTTCAACCCGTGAACCCACCGCCATCGCCGTTGGCCGCGCGCCGGCGGGTGTTGCCGCTGCGCCGGGCGGGCAGGTGGTGTATGTGGCCGAGCGTGATGACGACAGCGTGGCCGTGGTGGACGTGGCGGCGCAGCGGGTGCGCCACCGTGTGCGCGTGGGCAGCCACCCGTTTGCGCTGCTGTTTGATGCCGCGCGTGAACGTCTGTATGCGCTGAATGTGCAAAGCGACGACGTGTCGGTGCTGGACCTGCGCGGTGCCGGCCCGCCCCGCGTGATGGCCACCGTCAAGGTCGGCAAAGCACCCTATGGTGCGGCGCTGGCGCTGGGCGGCACGCTGCTGTACGTGAGCAACCAGCACGACGACAGCGTGAGTGTGATCGACACCACCAGCCTGCGGGTGGTGAAAACACTGCGTGGTTTTGGCTACCCCGAAGGTGTGGCCGCGTTTGCCAACAAGGTGTACGTGGTGAACTGGATGGACGACAACGTGGCTGTGTTGGACGCAGCCACTGGCGCGCCACTGGCCACCATCCGCACCGGTCGCAACAGCCGGGGCTTTGGCGCCTTCATTGGTGCACCGGCAGACCGGCCACCAGGGCCCTGAAAGCCCTGGAGGCGTCGCTGAAACTGACTTCCCCGCCACATCCTTCAACCCTCCTCAACGGAACACGCATTCATGGTGCACCTCTGTAAACGCCGCCGGGCCCGCCTGGGCCTTTCCACCACACCGGCCCCGCCGTTCTGCGCGCCGTTTTGCGCGCTGTTAGCCGCGCCGTTTTTCGCGCCGTTTTCCGCATTGTTTTCCGCACTTTGGGTCGCACTCTTGGCCGCCGGCCTGTCAGCCGCCACCGGCACCGCCTGGGCGCACGGGCCGACACGCCAAAAGGTGGTGGAAAAAATCAGCATCGACGCCCCGGCCGATGCCGTCTGGGCACGCATCCGCAACTTTGACGCGCTGAAGGACTGGCACCCGGCCGTGCAGACCAGCCCGGCCGACAAGGGCAACGCCGAAGGGTCGGTGCGCAACTTGACAATCCAGGGCGGTGGTGTGCTTGTGGAAACGCTGGAATCGCATGTCGAGGCGCAGAAGAAATACAGCTACCGCGCCAAAGACGGCGGTGCGCTGCCGGTCACCAACTACACGTCCACCATCGTTGTCAGCGCTGCCGGCAATGGGTCGGTGGTGGAATGGCGCGGCGCCTTTTACCGCGGCTTTCCCAACAACGACCCACCGCCGGATCAGAACGACGAGGCGGCGGTCAGAGCGGTGATGGGTGTGTACCGCAGCGGCCTGGTCAACCTGAAAAAACTGGCCGAAGGCAAGTAGTGCACGCGCAGCTTCCATTCGCAGAGCCACGCGCAGAGCCACGCGCAGACCCAGCCGCAGACCCACGCGCAGCGCTGGGTGTTGACGGCGGTTTTGCCACCAGCACCACCCCGCCGGGCGCTGCAGCCGCACAAACCACCACCGCTGACACCACCAGCACCTCGCGGCGCACCGCTTGTGTGGCCGGCGCGCTGGTGGCCTGGGGGGCGTGCGGGGGTGTGTTGACTGGCTGCGCTGGTGCAGGGCCGGGCCTGGGCACCGGGCCGGGTGAACCTGTGCAGGTGGCGCCCGGCGTCTACATGCTGCAAGGCGCTGCGGGTGAAGCCGAGCCTGGCAACGGCGGGCGCGTGGGCAACGTGGGTTTTGTGGTCGGCCCCAGCGGCGTGGTGGTCATCGACAGTGGCACGTCCTACCGCCACGGCCAGGCCCTGCTGCAGGCCGTGGGCCGGGTGACTCCGCAGCCGGTGCGCCTGCTGCTGTTGACACACACGCGGCAAGAATTCTTGTTCGGCGCAGCGGCTTTTGTTGAGCGCGGCGTACCGGTGCAGATGCACCGCCGCGCTGCGCAGCTGATGGCCGGGCGCTGTGAAGCCTGCCTGAAAACACTGCGCCGCGTGTTGGGTGAGGCTGAAATGCAGGGCACGGTGATGGTCAAGCCCGAGCGCTTGTTTGAAGACAGCCACACGCTGGGGCTGATCGGCCGCCCGCTGCGCCTGCTGTACTTTGGCCACAGCAGCGGGCCGGGTGATGTGGCGCTGCTGGACGAAACCACCGGCAGCCTGTTTGCCGGTGGTTTGATGGACCACCAGCGCATCCCCGACGTGCAAGACGCAGCGCTGCCCGGCTGGCACCGTGCGCTGCAGGCCCTGGCCGCGCTGGCTGCGCCGGCCACACCGGGCGGCCCGGCGCTGCAGCGCATCGTGCCTGGCCACGGGCCGCTGGCAGGGCCGGAACTGCCCACCACGGTGAGCCGTTATCTGCATGAACTGCAAGCCCAGGCGCGTGCACTGCTGCTCCAGGGTGCCCCCCTGAGCGAGGTGCCTGACGCGCTGGAGCTGCCCGCGTTCAGACACTGGG
>JAYUPP010000385.1:0-2948 GCA_043760045.1 Betaproteobacteria bacterium | reverse complement strand
CTTTCGCTGCGTGCAGCGTGGCGATCTTGTCGGCGCTGTAACCCAGCTCGGCCAGCACCTCGTCGGTATGTTCACCCAGCAGCGGTGAGCCGACAATTTCCACCTTCATGTCGCTGAACTTGATGGGGCTGCCCACCGTCAGATACGGGCCGCGTTCCTTGTGCTGCACTTCGACAATGGTGCCGCTGGCGCGCAGTGAAGGGTCAACCGAGAGCTCCTTCATCGACATCACCGGCGAACAAGGAATGTCGAACTTGCGCAGAATGTCCACCGCTTCAAACTTGGTCTTGTCGGCCAGCCATTCTTCAATGGTGGCAAAGATGGCAGTGATGTGCGGCTGGCGCGCTTTGGGTGTCATGTAGGCGGGGTCTGTTTTCCATTCGGGTTTGCCGATGGCGTCGCAGATGGGTGCCCAGGCCTGGCCCTGGATGGTGAAGTAGATGTAGGCATTGGGGTCTGTTTGCCAGCCCTTGCATTTCAGCACCCAGCCCGGTTGGCCACCGCCGCCGGCGTTGCCGCCGCGCGGCACCACGTCGGTGAACTTGCCGTGCGGGTACTGCGGGTACTCTTCCAGGTAGCCCAGGCGGTCCAGACGCAACTGGTCGCGCAGTTTCACGCGGCACAGGTTCAGCACCGCGTCTTGCATCGAACAAGCCACCTTCTGGCCACGGCCGGTTTTGTCGCGCTGGCGCAGCGCCGTCAAGATGCCGATGGCCAGGTGCATGCCGGTGTTGCTGTCGCCCAAGGCTGCAGCACTGACGGTGGGTGGGCCGTCCCAGAAACCGGTGGTGGACGCCGCGCCGCCGGCGCACTGGGCGACGTTTTCATACACCTTCAGATCTTCGTAGTGGTGGCCGTCAGAAAAACCCTTGACCGAAGCCAGAATCATCTTCGGGTTCAGCTCCAGGATATGTTCCCAGGTGAACCCCATGCGGTCCAGCGCGCCGGGGCCGAAGTTCTCGACCATCACGTCCGACACCTTGATCAGACGCTCCAGAATCTCTTTGCCCTCGCGGGTTTTGGTGTCGAGCGTCAACGAACGTTTGTTGCTGTTGAGCTGCGTGAAGTACAGCGCATCGACATCGGGAATGTCGCGCAGCTGGCTGCGTGTGACGTCGCCCGAACCGGGCCGCTCAACCTTGATGACGTCGGCGCCAAACCAGGCCAGCATCTGGGTGCAAGCAGGGCCCGCCTGTACGTGGGTGAAGTCGATGATCTTGATGTCGTCCAGTGCTTTGGTCATTTGATTTCTCCGAAAGTGAACAGGTTTACTTCTTTAGCGCAGCGGCCTGCGGGTTCAAGCTGGTGATGCGGCCGCTCTCGGTGCCTGCGGTTTCGTCGATCACGGCGTTGATCAGTGTCGGCCGGCCCGACGCGATGGCTGATGTCATTGCGGCCAGCAGTTCAGCCGGCGTTTTGGCCTGCACGCCGTCGCCGCCAAAAGCTTGCATCAGCAGTTCATAACGTGCATTCTTGACGAACACGGTGGGCGCCACGTCGCCGTGGTCAGCAAAACGCGGGTTGCTGTCAGTGCCTTTGTAGACGCCATTGTTGTTGAACACCACCACACACACCGGCAGGTTGTAGCGGCAGATGGTTTCCACTTCCATGCCGCTGAAACCAAAGGCGCTGTCGCCTTCGATGGCAATCACCGGCTTGCCGGTGGTGACGGCCGCCGCCACGGCAAAGCCCATGCCAATGCCCATGATGCCCCAGGTGCCCACGTCGAGCCGCTTGCGGGGCTGGTACATGTCCACGATGCTGCGCGTGAAGTCCAGCGTGTTCGCACCTTCGTTGACGAGCAGGGCTTCGGGGTTGGCCTTCACCACATCACGCACCACACGCAGCGCGCTGTGGAAATTCATGGGCGACGGGTTCTTGGCCAGCGTCTCGGCCATCTTTGACAGGTTCTTTTCCTTGCGCTCGTCGATGGCGCCGGTCCACGCTGCGGGCGGTGCAGCCCAGTCAGGGCCCAGGCCGGCAACCAAGGCCGCCACGCAAGAGCCGATGTCGCCGATGACGGGCGCGGCAATGGCTACGTTGCTGTCGATTTCGGTCGGTGCAATGTCGATCTGGATGAACTGCTTGCTGCCCTTGTCCTGGCCCCAGGTTTTGCCCTTGCCATGCGACAGCAGCCAGTTCAGGCGTGCGCCCACCAGCACCACCACGTCGGCCTCGGCCAGCACATAACTGCGCGCCGATGCGGCAGACTGCGGGTGCGTGTCGGGCAGCAGGCCTTTGGCCATCGACATTGGCAGGTAGGGGATGCCGGTTTTTTCAACCAGCGCGCGCACGTCGGCGTCGGCCTGGGCATAAGCTGCTCCTTTGCCCAGCAATATCAGCGGCCGCTGGGCGCCTTTCAGCAGCGCCAGCGCACGTTGCACGGCATCGGGCGCCGGTATCTGCCGCGGCGCCGGGTCCACCACTTTGATCAGCGAACGTTGGCCGGCTGCTGCGTCCATCGTCTGTGCAAACAGTTTGGCCGGTAGGTCGAGATACACACCGCCGGGCCGCCCCGACACCGCTGAACGGATGGCGCGTGCAATGCCGACGCCGATGTCTGCGGCGTGCAGCACCCGGAAAGCGGCCTTGCACAGCGGCTTGGCAATCGCCAACTGGTCCATTTCTTCGTAGTCGCCTTGCTGCAGGTCCACGATTTCGCGTTCACTGCTGCCGCTGATCAAGATCATCGGGAAGCAGTTGGTGGTGGCATTGGCCAGCGCCGTCAAGCCATTCAAGAAGCCGGGTGCCGACACCGTCAGGCAGATGCCGGGTTTCTGCGTCAGGAAACCCGCCGCCGCAGCGGCATTACCGGCGTTCTGCTCGTGGCGAAACGAGATCACCCGGATGCCTGCGGCCTGGGCCTTGCGCGTGAGGTCGGTGATGGGGATGCCGGGCAGGCCGTAGATGGTGTCCAGGCCGTTGAGCTTGAGCGCGTCAATCAACAG
>JAYUPP010000384.1:0-2949 GCA_043760045.1 Betaproteobacteria bacterium | reverse complement strand
AATCGGCGCGTCGAGGCTCGTTTAACCGGACACTAGTGAGATCTGGTGGCTTAGCACGCCCAGCAGCTTTTGCACTTCACCTTGCACCTTGATGGCGGCTGTCGCGCAGCACGCCGGCCATCGTGGTGGCTGCCGTGTTGTTGGCGACCCTTGCCGCAATTTTCGCAGCGCTGCTCAGGGCGGTGTTCGCAGCGGCGTCTACGGTGCGGCTCTGCCCAGTTCGGCCCGCATCGCTTTGATGACGGCCGCGTAGTCGGGCTGGCTGAAGATGGCACTGCCCGCCACAAAGGTGTCGGCGCCGGCATCGGCCACGCGGCGGATGTTTTCCACCTTGATGCCGCCGTCCACTTCTAGCCTTATGTCGCGCCCGGTTTGATCAATCAGCTTGCGCGCTTGTTCCACTTTGCGCAGCGCACTGTCGATGAAGCTCTGGCCCCCAAAGCCGGGGTTCACACTCATGACGAGAATCAGGTCGACTTTGTCGATGACCCATTCCAGCACGTCCAGCGGCGTGCCCGGGTTGAATGCCAGGCCGGCCTGTTTGCCCTCGGCCTTGATCAGCTGCAGCGTGCGGTCCACATGCGCGCTGGCTTCAGGATGGAAACTCACGAGGTCAGCGCCGGCTTTGCAAAAGGCCTGCGCCAGCGCGTCCACCGGCTGCACCATCAGGTGCACGTCTATCGGCACCGTGCTGTGTTTGCGCAGCGCCTGGCAGACCATGGGCCCGAAGGTCAGGTTGGGCACATAGTGGTTGTCCATCACATCGAAATGAATCCAGTCGGCACCGGCTTCGATGACGTGCCGAACCTCGTCGCCCAAACGTGCAAAGTCGGCGGAAAGGATGGAAGGCGCGATACGGTGCATGGTGAGTTTTCCGGAAAGTGTGAAAAAAGCTCAGTAGCGTTCGGCTTCGGGCTTTTCGGTGGCGTAGCTGCGCACGGTGTAGCGCAAGTTGCGGCCTTCGACTTCGGCCCGCGTCAGGGCAAAGCCGGGTTCTTTGGATGGCCGGTTGACGATAAAGGACATGCACACCGACGCCAGACCCCACAGCGAATCAATTGCCGTCATGCGCATGTCGTGCTGCGCAAAGGTTTTGCGGCAGTTGTTCACCTCCAGCAAGATGGCGGCCGGGTCGGCAAGGTCAAACATCGGGTTGCCGTATACGTTCCAGATGTCGCGGCCTTCATTGCGCGCCAGCACCATCGCTTCCAGCGCCACGCGGTTGGCGGTGGCGCTGGCCTGTATGCCCATCGGGGGGCCGATGCCGACCACCGTGCCGGCGTGGATGTGGTCCACCCCCCGCAGCCAGGTGAAGATCGAATCGTTGATCGTCAGCCGACCCTGTTCCACCAGCATCATGGTGGCGACAGAGACGATGGGCTTGGTCATCGACGCCAAGCGGAAGATGGCGTCGCGTGGCATGGCCCGCGTTTTGGCGGCGTCGAGGTAAGCCCACCGCTTCGTGGTGCACCGTCTGCCCGCGGTGCAAGACCAGTGACACCGCGCCAGCGAAGATGCCGCGCTCAACTTCGTTGCGCAGCACCGGCGCGATGCGCGAGAGGCGGTCTGCTGCCATCGTTGCCTCGGTGGCCGGCAGGGTGCCGCCCAATGCCGACAAAGTCAGGTCTCGCCGCGTCATGCCCATATTGGTTTCCTTCGCTATTGAAACCTGTGGGTGCTGGCACAGCGCCGTGGCTCGGCTGACCGCGTCAACCCGTGTCTGGGATTCCTGCTGTTTCTCGTTGCTGACGCATGGCCAGCGCCTCGTTCCCAGCCAACGCCAGCAACACGAGCGCCGCACCTTGCAACACCGCTGCAGGGGGTGTTTCGCCCGCGCCCAGCCACGCCCAGGCCACGCCCAGCAGCACTTCCAGCAGCGACAACAACGCCAGCTCAGGCCCGGGCAACACCCGTGCGACGGCCACCGCAAGCAAACACGGGATGGCCAGTTGCACCACGCCCAGCAGCGCCAGCAAGCCCATGTCGTGCGCAGAGGCCTGCAGCGGCCAGGCCAGCGGCAAGGTGATGGCGGCGCTGAGCAAGGCGCCCACCAGCACCGCAGGCAGCATGTCGGCGCCGCCGCCGGCTTTGCCTTTCAGATGCTGCAGCAGCGTCCAGTTGGTGGCGGCAGCCACGGGCACTGCAAATGCCACTGCGGTGCCCAGCAGGTGGCGGCCGTCGCCCGCGGCAAATTCATGGCCGTACATCCATGCGATGCCCACGCCAGCCAGCGCCATGGCGGCCCAGGTGCGCGTGGGCAGGCGGTGGTGCAGCAGCGCGCGTGACATCAGCGCCGTGAGCAGCGGGCCCACCGCCATCGTCACCAGCACATTGGCCACGGTCGTCAACGTCAGCGCCACCATGAAGGCGGTGAACATCACGCACCAGCACAGGCCAGAAACCCACAGCGCACGGCCACCACTCTTCAGCGACATCCACAGCGGCTGCGGCCCGCGCAGCGCCGACAGCAGCAGCACCAGCGCCAGCGCGTTAAACGCACTGCGCCAGAAGGTCAGCTCAAAACTGCGCGCCGCTTCCAGGTTGCGCGTGACCACGCCGGCAATGCTCCACATCGCGGCAGCCAGCACCATCAGACAGACGGCTTGGCGGTGGGTCATGCCGCTGCAATGCCTGTCGAGAACAAGCGTGTTTCAGCCGCGGCCCGCGCGCTTGCGGTCGTGTTCCGACAGGTGGCGCTTGCGCACCCGCACACTCTTCGGCGTGATTTCCACCAATTCATCGTCGTCAATGAATTCCACCGCGTATTCCAGCGTTACGTCGATGGGCGGTGTGATCTTGATCGCGTCTTCCTTGCCGCTGACGCGGAAGTTGGTCAGCTGCTTGGTGCGTGTGGCGTTCACCACCAGGTCGTTGTCGCGGCTGTGGATGCCGACGATCATGCCTTCGTACACCGGGTCGCCTGGCTTTACAAACATCCTGCCCCGGTCG
>JAYUPP010000383.1:0-7572 GCA_043760045.1 Betaproteobacteria bacterium | reverse complement strand
CACCACTTCGTCTTCGCGCCATACGTTGCCCGCATCAGCAAAAGCAAAAATACGCAGGCTCTTGTCGTTGCCGGTGCCGGGCACCGGGAAATACAGCTCGCTGTTCAGGTTCAGTCGCTTCGCGCCGCCCAGGTAGGCACCCGTGGGGTCCACCGTGCCCAGCGAGCCTTGTTCAAACGCGCGCACCGTGCCCAGGCCACCGCCGCTGAAGAACTTGAACACCGGATACGGGTTGCCGCCCAAGCCCTTGCCGAGCGCAATTTCACCGTTGATGCCGAGCGTCATGCGCAGCGGCAGCGACCAATACTCCTGGTACTGCAAATTGGTCTTCACGTACTTCACTTCACCGGCGAAGCTCCACTCCACCAGCGCACGCTGATAGCGCCCGGCGCTGGGCACCAGCAGGCTGTCGCGGCCGTCGCGTGCCCAGCCCACCGTCAGCGCAAAGGCGTCGGTTTTGTTGCCGTACAGCACGCGGTAGTTCTGCCAGGCTAACGGCAAACCGGTGGAGGTGCCGAGTTCGGTGCGTTCCCAACCCACGCCCATGAACACGGTGTCGTATTCAGAAAACGGGACGCCAAAAACCGCCTTCGCACCCGGCGTGCGCAGCTCATAGCTGTCGCCCAGGAAGTTCACCGGCCGGCTGGTGCGATAAAAGGCATCAAGCGACAAAGAGATGCCGTCCACCGACCAATAAGGGTCCACCGTGCTGACCACCAGCGTGCGCTGATATTTGCTGGTGTTCACTTCCACGCCCAGGCTCTTGCCAGAACCAAACGCGTTGTCCTGCTTGATCGCTGCGTTGAAGGTCAGCTTTTCGGCGTTGGAATAACCGGCGCCAACTTGCAGGTTGCCGGTCGGTTTTTCGGTCACCGTGACGACCAGGTCCACCTGGTCGGGAGCACCGGCCACTTCGTTGGTCTCGACCTCCACGTCTTTGAAGTAACCCAGCCGGTCAACCCGCTCTTTGGACAGTTTGATCAAACCACCGTCGTACCAGGCCGATTCAAGCTGGCGAAATTCGCGCCGGATGACTTCGTCGCGCGTGCGCGTGTTGCCCGCCACATCGATGCGGCGCACGTACACACGGCGCCCCGGTTCGGCGGCAAACACCACCGCCACCTGGCCGGTGGCGCGGTCGATTTCCGGCCTGGGTTCCATGCGCGCAAAGGCATACCCATAGAGGCCAAACCGGTCCTGGAAACGGCGCGACGTTTCGGTCACGGCGTCGCCACGGTAGGGCTGGCCGGGGCGCAACAGCACCAGGCTGCGGAACTCTTCTTCCTTGCCCAAATAGTCGCCTTCCACACGCACCGCCGTCACGGTGTAGGGCTGACCTTCCTTAACGGATATGGCCACAGAAATGGACTGCTTGTCGGGCGAGATCGTGACCTGCGTCGATTCGATGGCAAATTCGAGATAACCGCGGTTGACGTAGTAGGCGCGCAGTTTCTCAAGGTCGGCGTTGAGTTTGCTGCGTGAATAACGGTCAGACTTGCTGTACCAGGTGAACCAGCCACTGGGTGTCAGCTCGAACAGTTCCAGCAGTTGCGAGGCGCTGAACACGCTGTTGCCGGCGATGCGGATGTCGCTGATGCGCGCTGCGTCGCCTTCGGTCATCGTGAAGGTGACGTTGACGCGGTTGCGCTCCAGCGGCGTCACCGTCGTCACCACCTCGGCGCCATACAGGCTGCGGCCCAGGTACTGGCGCTTGATTTCCTGCTCAGCGCGGTCGATCAGCGCACGGTCAAAGGGCAGGCCTTCGCCGATGCCAGCGTCGCGCAACGACTTCGTCAGTGGCTCTTTGTCGAATTCCTTCAAGCCGACAAAGTTGACCGACGCGATGATGCCGCGCTCTTCAATAATGATCACCGGCACCTCGCCGTCGATCTCGATGCGCACATCTTTGAACAAACCGGTGGCAAACAACGCGCGCAGCGCGGCGGCTGCTTTGTCGTCGGTGTAGGTGTCGCCGATGCGAAAGGGCAAAGCCGCGAAAACAGTGCCGGGGTCGGTGCGCTGCAGCCCTTCAACCCGGATGTCCTTGATGACGAAGGGTTGCACGGCCCGTGCGGGCAAGGCTGCGGTGGCCAAAACAACGGCAAGTCCGGCTGACACCACGTAAGCCGTGGCCGGGCGCAGCGGCGCTGGCAAAAAAACTGAGGGCATGGGATATGAATTGAGAGTCTTCGATGATTCGAGGCCTTGCCCCGCATCATGAAAATGAATTTGAAAGTCTTCCCTGACCCGGGGCCCTGCCCCGCATCACAGAAGCTAGTGCAGGCCCAGCAGGCGGGTCACGTCGTTGAAGAGGGCTACAGACATCATCATCAGCAGCACAGCGATGCCGCCGCGCTGCAGGCGGGCCAACCAGAGCTCAGAAACCGGGCGACCCGTGATGCCCTCGAAAATGTAATACATCAGGTGGCCGCCATCGAGCATGGGCAGTGGCAGCAGGTTCAGCACTCCGAGGCTGACACTCACGAGTGCCAGGAAGCCCAGGTAATACGGCAGGCCCTGCTGCACCGACTGTCCGGCGTAGTCGGCAATGGTCAGCGGGCCACTCAGGTTTTTGATTGAGGCTTCGCCGATCAGCATGCGGCCGATCATCTTCACGGTCAGCACCGAGATGTCCCAGGTGCGCTGCAAGCCAAGCGCCAGGCCGGCCCAGGCGCCGTGTTGCACCGAAACCATCACCGGCGGCTGGCCCGGACGCGCGTCGATGCGCCCGAAGGTGAGCCCCGCTTCCTGCACCACACGCGGCGTCACCTGCAGCTGCAGCGTTTGCCCCGCACGTTCCACTTGCCACTGCAGCATGCGCGGCTTGCCGTCCACCACCGCCGCGCGCACCAGTGCCACCGTTTCGGCAGCGTCCACCACCGGCTGCCCGTCGATGCGCAGCACGCGGTCGCCGCTGCGCAGCCCCGCCTGGTCGGCCGGCCCGCCGGCTTTCACATCAGACAGCACGGGTTCACTGGCCAGGCCCGCCAGACCCGCTTTTTTGACAAAACCGGCGTCCACTTCACGGCGGTCAACGCCGCTGAAATCTAGAGTTAGGTTGCGCGGGCTGCGGCCGTCATCAGCACTCACCTGCAGCTGCAGCCGTTCGCCCTGCATCGCTGCTTGTGTCACCTGCCAGCGGAAGTCGGCCACCGAGCGCAATTCGGTCCAGGCCTGGCCGTCGACTGAGCTGGCGCGCACCCAGTCGCCGGCGCGCAGCCCCGCCCGTTCGGCCATCGACGCCGCAGGGGGCGGTGCCAGCAAAGCCTTGGGCTCGTCCACCCCGATCCAGTGCGCGGCGGCGAACAAACCCACCGCCAGCAGCAAGTTGGCCAGCGGCCCGGCAGCGACGATGGCCGTGCGCTGCCACAGCGTTTTGCGGTTGAATGCGCGCGACAGCTCGCTGGGTGCAACGGCACCTTCACGTTCGTCGAGCATGCGCACGTAGCCGCCCAGCGGCAACGCGCAGAGCACAAATTCAGTGCTCTCGGGTGTGGCCTGGCGCCGCCAGAGCACACGCCCGAAGCCGACTGAAAAACGCAGTACTTTGACACCGCAGGCCACCGCGACACGGTAGTGACCGTATTCGTGGATGACCACCAAGATGCCCAGCGTCAAGAGAAAAGCAAGAACAGTGCTGATCACAGGTGAGGTGCTTCCATCAAAAATATTTCAACGCCACAATTTCAACGTCGTGATGCCCGGCCGCGTTGTCATCGCGTTGTCATCGCGTTGTCATCGCGTTTGCATCGCGTTTGCATCACCTGGCGGGCCACGTTGCGGGCCCGTTGGTCCAGTTCCAGCAGGTCTTCCAGGCGCGGCTGCGGCCCCAGTGCCGGTTGCAGTTTTTCCAGCGTCAGCGCGTTGGTGCTGTGGATCGCTGTGAAGCTGATGTGCCCGGCCAAAAACGCCGCCACGGCTTCTTCATTCGCGGCGTTCAGTATGGCCGTGGTGCCCATCGGTGCCCGCAGTGCGTCCCAGGCCAGGAACAGGCCGGGGCATCGTTTGACATCGGGCTCTTCAAAGGTCAGCGCCTTCAGCTGTGTGAAGTTGAGCCGCGCCGCGCCGGAGTCGATGCGTTCAGGGAACGCCAGGCCGTAAGCAATCGGGCCGCGCATGTCGGGTGTGCCCAGTTGGGCTAACACCGAAGCGTCACGGCAGACGACCATCGAATGGATGATGCTTTGCGGGTGGATGACGACCCGAATGTCTTGCGGCTGCAGGCCAAACAGCCAGCGCGCTTCAATCACTTCAAGCGCCTTGTTCATCATGGTCGCTGAATCGACCGAGATCTTGCGCCCCATCACCCAGTTGGGGTGCACCACTGCCTGCTCGGGCGTCACGCCGTGAAGGGAAGCGTGCTCACGCTCGCGGAAAGGCCCGCCACTGGCGGTGAGCACAATGTGGTCGATGCGGCGCGCCCAGGTGCTGGCGTCTTCGGGCAGGCATTGAAAAATGGCCGAGTGCTCGCTGTCGATCGGCAACAGCGTGGCGCCCCCGTCGGCCACCGCCTGCATGAAAAGCGCACCGCCCACCACCAGCGCTTCTTTGTTGGCCAGCAGCAGGCGCTTGCCGGCGCGTGCAGCGGCCATGCAAGACGGCAAGCCGGCGGCACCCACGATGGCGGCCATCACGCTGTCCACATCGCTTGCGGCCGCCAGGTCGCACAGCGCCTGCGGGCCCACTTGCACGTCAACCGTCAGCGCTTCGGCCTTCAGCAGCGCACGCAAGCGCGATGCGGCCTCTTCGTTTGGCAACACCGCCACACGCGGGCGAAACTGCCGGCACTGTTGCAGCAGCAGATCGACGCGTTGATAGGCTGTGAGGCCAACGATCTCAAACCGGTCGGGGTGCCGGGCCACCACATCCAATGTGCTGACGCCGATGGAGCCGGTGGCGCCCAGGATGGCCAGCCGTTGACGCGACGTGCCGCGCGCCGGCTGCCCGCCGGCGCTGGCGGCAGATGACCCGCTGACCCGCTGATCGTTCATCGCACGCTCAGCGACAACAAGGCCAGCGCCGCCGGCAAGGTGGGCAACAAGGCGTCCACACGGTCGAGCACACCGCCGTGCCCGGGCAAGAGCTGGCTGCTGTCTTTGGCGCCGACGGCGCGCTTGACGAGCGACTCCATCAGGTCGCCGACGACGCTCAAGGCGCTGAGCAGCAACAAAGCCACCGCCATCGCAATGAAACCGACGCTCGCCTGCAAGCGGGTGTAGATGCTGGCACCGTCAAAGCCGTAGCGCCTGTCAAGCACCATCCACAGCAGTGCCAGCAACTGCACACCCACCATGCCGCTCCACACACCCGCCCAGCTTTTGCCGGGGCTGATGGACGGTGCCAACTTGGCCTTGCCCCAGGCACGACCGCCAAAGTAGGCCGCCACGTCGGCCATCCACACCAGGCACAACACTGACAGCAAAAAATTGATGCCGGTGCTGCGCGCGTTGGCCACCGCCAGCCAGGCCAGCCAGATGACGGCCACGCCGAGCAACCAGCGCAGCGGCCGCGCCACCCGCAGCCAGCCCTGCGGGCCCATGTGCAGAGCCGCTGCACCGCCCAGCACCCACAGCGCCAGGCCGCACCACCACAGCGCGGCAGGCACCGTCTCGGTCCAGCCCGCAGCCAGCGCTGCGGCACCTGCAGCCACCACCGCGCCCCCCAGCGTCCAGCACAGCCCGGCAGGCGCCTGGTTGAGTCGGCCCCATTCCCAGGCGCCCGCCGCCATCAAAGCCAGCGTCAGGATGGCAAAGGGCCACGGACTGCCGACCGCCAGGCTCGCCAGCAGCACAGCAACGAGCACAAGCGCGGTAATGACACGCTGGCGCAGCATCAGTGTTTAGGCGCCTTCAGCCACACCCACACCCGGCTGCAGGCCGCCAAAACGGCGGTCGCGCTGGGCATAGGCGGTGAGCGCGGCGTCGATTTCGGCCTCGCCAAAATCGGGCCACAGGCAGTCGGTGAAAAAGAGTTCCGAATAGGCCGCCTGCCAAAGCAGAAAGTTGCTGATGCGCATCTCGCCGCCGGTGCGTATGAAGAGGTCGGGGTCGGGCGCAAATGAAAGCGCCATCTGGCCCGACAACCAGGCTTCGTCCAGCGCTTCGGGTTTCAGGCCCTGCGCCAGCGCCTGCCGGCAGGCCTGCACCACGTCCCAACGCCCACCGTAGTTGAAGGCCACCGCCAGCGTGATGCGGCTGTTGTGCCGGGTCAGGTTTTCAGCCTGTTCCCAGGCGCGCCGCAGTTTGTCTGATACTGCAGAACGGTCGCCAACGATGCGGATGCGCACGCCGTCGTCGGCCAGCTTGGTGAGGTACTTCGAAACCGCCACCAACACCAGGCTCATCAGGCCGGTGACCTCTTCTGAAGGCCGCTTCCAGTTCTCTGACGAGAAGGCGAACACCGTCAGGTACTCAACACCCCGGTCAGCAAAAACATTGACGGCGCGCACCAGCGCATCAACACCTTGTTTGTGGCCGAAAAATCGTGGCATGTAACGGCGGCGCGCCCAGCGGCCGTTGCCGTCCATCACCACCGCCACATGGCGCGGCACCGGCCCTGGCACCTGCCCCGACATCTGCCCTGGCACTTGCCCCGGCACCTGCCCCGACGATGGCGCTGGCAGCGGCTCTTCAGCACTGCGGGCGTGCTCCAGCGTCGGCACGGCGTTAACGTGGAAATTTTTCATGATCCGGGGCGCTGCCCCGCATCAGTGAAGTAAGCGGCGCCCATGTTCTTGCCGGTGGCCGCTCATACGGCCATGACTTCCGCTTCTTTGCCCTGCACCAGGCGGTCGATCTCGGCAATGGTGCGGTCGGTCAGACGCTGCACCTCGTCTTGCGCGCGGCGTTCTTCGTCTTCGGAAGCTTCTTTGTCTTTCAGAATCCGTTTCAGATGCTCGTTAGCTTCGCGGCGCACCGAGCGCACGGCGATCTTCGCGTCTTCGCCGGCATGGCGCACCACCTTGGTCAGTTCCTTGCGGCGCTCTTCGGTCAACGCCGGCATGGGCACGCGCAGCAGCTCCCCTTGTGACGACGGGTTCAGGCCCAGATCGGACTCACGTATGGCGCGCTCGATCTTCGCCGCCATGCCCTTTTCCCAGGGCTGCACGCTGATCGTGCGCGCGTCCAGCAGCGTCACGTTGGCAACCTGGCTGATGGGCAACAACTGGCCGTAGTAATCGACCTGCACCTGGTCCAGGATGCCGGGATGGGCGCGGCCGGTGCGGATTTTCTGCAACTCGCTTTTGAACGCTTCAGTGGACTTGGCCATCTTCTGCTCAGCGGTTTTTTTGATATCAACCAGTGTCATCACAAGTCCTTCGTTACATGTTCTTCGTCAAACATGCACCAAGGTGCCTTCGTCTTCGCCGCGCACCACGCGCTGCAGCGCGCCGGCCTTGAAGATGCTGAACACTTTGATGGGCAGCTTCTGGTCGCGGCACAGCGCAAAGGCCGTGGCGTCCATGACCTGCAAGTTCTTTGTTATGGCTTCGTCAAAGGTGATGGTGGAATAGCGCGTGGCCGTCGGGTCTTTGCGCGGGTCGGCGCTGTAGACACCGTCCACCTTGGTGGC
>JAYUPP010000382.1:0-7582 GCA_043760045.1 Betaproteobacteria bacterium | reverse complement strand
CCATGGCGCTGGGTGCCGCCCACGCCGATGGTCATGCGCCCCAGCACGATGGGCTCGGCCCGTTCGTCTTTGGGTGGCTCGAAGCCGGCCACGGTCTGACGCGAAATGCTGTGCTTGATCAGTCGCTCAATGTCTTTCAGGAAAATTTCTTCATCCGGACAGACCAGCGAAACCGCTTCGCCCGTGGCACCCGCGCGGCCGGTGCGGCCGATGCGGTGCACATAGTCTTCGGGCACGTTGGGCAGCTCGAAATTCACCACATGTGGCAGCTGGTCGATGTCAATGCCACGCGCCGCAATGTCGGTTGCCACCAGCACCTGCAGGTCACCACTCTTGAAGTCGGCCAGCGCCTTGGTGCGCGCGGTCTGGCTTTTGTTGCCGTGTATGGCCATGGCCGTGATGCCCTGTTCGTTCAGGTAATCGGTCAGCCGGTTGGCGCCGTGTTTCATGCGCGCAAACACCAGCACCTGGTGCCAGTCGCCCTGTTTGATCAGATGTGCTAACAGGTCTTTTTTCCGCTCGCGGCCCACCGGGTGCACCACTTGCTCAACCGTGTCGGCAGCGGCGTTGCGGCGCGCCACTTCTATCAACATCGGCTGGTTCAACAGCCGGTCGGCCAGCGCCTTGATCTCGTCGCTGAAGGTGGCTGAAAACAGCAGGCTTTGTTTTTTGGCCGGCAGCGCCGCCAGCACTTTTTTGATGTCGTGGATGAAACCCATGTCGAGCATGCGGTCGGCTTCGTCGAGCACAAAAATTTCCACATGGCTCAGGTCCAGCGTGCGCTGCTGGTGGTGGTCGAGCAGGCGGCCGGGGGTGGCCACCAAGATGTCCACGCCTTTGCGTAGACGGTCCACCTGCGGTGACATGCCCACACCACCAAACATCACCATGCTGGTCAGCGGCAAATATTTGCCGTAGGTGCGTACGCTGTCTTCAACTTGCGCCGCCAGTTCGCGTGTCGGCGTGAGGATCAGCGCGCGGATCAGCACACGGCCGCGTGCGTCCTTTTTCTGCGGCACTGCAGCCAGGCGGTGCAGCATCGGCAATGTGAAGCCTGCGGTTTTGCCAGTGCCCGTTTGGGCGCCGCCCATGAGGTCGCCACCCTTCAGAACCTGTGGAATGGCCTGCGCCTGGATTGGCGTGGGGGTGTCATAACCTTGTTCTTTGACGGCGCGCAGCAGCGGCTCGGCAAGGCCGAGTTCAGTAAATAACATGTGGTTTTCTTCGGGGTCGGGGGCTGCAAGAGAACCCCCGGTTCGCGGCCTGCTGTCACCCGTTGCGGGTGCACCAGTCGGGTAGGCGCGAAGGATTTTTTTCAGGTGTCGGAATCGACCGCGCTACGGTGACTGGTTGTCGCTGCGCAGCAGGCATTCTAGGCTACCCGGTCAATTCATGGGCATGGCCTGATGCGCGTTCAAGCGCAACCAACCCCGCGCAATTCTGTAGATCGCCCACGCCCCCAGCACAAACATGCCCGCCACCCAGGTGCCGATGCCCACCAGGATGAAGGCCAGCGGAAACGACACCACCGCCACCACAACAGCCCACAACAGCGCCATCCAGAAAGTGCGTATCTGCCAGGTGAAGTGCGATTCGAGCCAGGTGCCGCGCACGTCGCTGCGTTTCACGTAATTGATGATCACGGCAATGATCGAAGGCCAGCCGAACAGGAACGAACCCAGCACGCTGGCGGCGCCAAAGGCGCCAATGGCCAGGCCCAGTGCGTGCAGGGCATAAACCAGGTGAGTAATCTTGACCTGCGAGCCGCTGGCCTCAATGGTGGTTGATATCGTGTTCATGGCGGGTCCTCCGGTCTGGTGCGCAACACATGCAGCCGACGGACCGTCGGCTGGGCTCATTGTGCTGGCCCCGTTGAGCGTGCAGCGCGCTATCGGACAGGCTGCTGCACAGGGCACTCAGGCTGCACCCAGCAACGACAGGGCTCATAGGCTTCGGGCGCGCAAGCGACAATAGTCGGTTTGATGCCGCGCAGCCCACGCGCAGCCCACGCTTTCCCTGTTCACGAAAGGCCCACCCGATGGCGCAGTATGTTTTATCGAAGCAATTGACCGCCTGCGGCGGCCTCTGTTCGCTTTGCTCACTGAGGGCCCTGTAGCCATGGCGCAATATGTTTTATCGAAGCAATTGACCGCCTGCGGCGGCCTCTGTTCGCTTTGCTCACTGAGGGCCCTGTAGCCATGGCGCAATATGTTTTCACCATGAACCGACGGCAAGATCGTGCCGCCGAAGCGTCAAATCCTCAAAGGCGTGAGCCTGTCGTTTTTCCCCGGCGCCAAGATTGGCGTGTTGGGTGTCAATGGCTCGGGCAATAGCACGCTGCTGAAGATCATGGCCGGCGTGGACAAGGAATTTGAAGGCGAAGCGGTGCCGATGCCGGGCCTGAACATCGGCTACTTGCCGCAAGAGCCGCAGCTGGACCCCGAGCAAAACGTGCGCGAATCGGTCGAACAAGGCATCGGTGGCGTGCTGGCCGCCAAGAAGCGGTTGGACGAGGTGTACGGTGAATACGCCAACGAGGACGCCGACTTCGACAAACTGGCCGCCGAACAAGCCGAGCTGGAAGCGGTGATTGCCGCTGCCGGCAGCGAAAACACCGACTTGCAGCTGGAACTGGCCGCCGACGCGCTGCGCTTGCCGCCTTGGGACGCCTTGATCGGTCAACTGTCAGGTGGCGAAAAACGCCGCGTGGCGCTGTGCCGGCTGCTGCTGAGCAAGCCCGACATGCTGCTGCTGGACGAGCCCACCAACCACCTGGACGCCGAGAGCGTGGAATGGCTCGAACACTTCCTGCAGCGCTTTCCGGGCACTGTGGTGGCCATCACACACGACCGTTATTTTCTCGACAACGCGGCCGAATGGATTTTGGAACTCGACCGCGGTCAGGGCATTCCCTGGAAAGGCAACTACTCCGACTGGTTGGAGCAGAAAGAAAAGCGCCTGGAAGTTGAGCAAAAGAGCGAAGACGCGCGCATGAAGGCGATGAAAGAAGAGCTGAAGTGGGTGCGCAGCAACGCCAAGGGCCGGCAGACCAAGAGCAAAGCCCGCCTGGCGCGTTTTGAAGAGCTCAGCGATGTGGAATATCAGAAGCGCAACGAGACCAACGAGATCTTCATCCCTGTCGCCGAACGGCTGGGCAACGAGGTCATTGAATTTGTTGATGTCAGCAAAAGTTTTGGTGACCGCTTGCTCATCGACAAGCTCAGCTTCAAGGTGCCGGCCGGCGCCATCGTTGGCATCATCGGCCCCAACGGCGCCGGCAAGTCCACGCTCTTCCGCATGCTGCAGGGCGCGGAAAAACCCGACAGTGGCCAGGTGTTGATCGGCAAAACGGCGCAACTGGCCTTCGTTGATCAAAGCCGCGAAAGCCTGGCCGGCGAAAAAACCGTGTGGCAAGACGTTTCGGGCGGCCTGGACAACATCATCGTCGGCAAGTTTGTGATGCCCAGCCGCGCCTACCTGGGCCGCTTCAACTTCAAGGGCAACGACCAGCAAAAGCTGGTGGGCAGCCTGTCGGGTGGTGAACGCGGGCGCCTGCACCTGGCCAAAACCCTGGCCAAGGGCGGCAACGTGTTGATGCTGGACGAGCCCAGCAACGACCTCGACGTGGAAACCCTGCGCGCGCTGGAAGAAGCGCTGCTGGAATTTGCCGGCAGCGCGATGGTCATCAGCCACGACCGCTGGTTTCTGGACCGCATCTGCACCCACATCCTGGCCTGCGAAGGCGACAGCCAATGGTTCTTCTACAACGGCAACTACCAGGAATACGAAGCCGACAAGAAAAAGCGTCTGGGTGAAGAAGGCGCGCGGCCCAAGCGGGTGCGCTTCAAACCCATCCGCTGACTGTGACGAAGCGGGGCAGCGCCCCGGACCCGGGCAGTCGTGCACGCCAGCGGGCACAGGCAGCGCGCTGAAGTCCCAATTTCAGCGCGCTTGCACAGCCTGTCACACGCGCAGACGCGGGCCTTGCCCGACAATGCCGGTTCGCCCTGAAAGGCCCACCGCCATGCTGCGCAAGAAGACACTCACCCATCGCACCGATCGGTCCTTGCGCCTGGCTGCTGCAGCCGCTGCTGCGGGGTCGCTGCTGGCGCTGCTACCGGGCTGCGCGTCGCTGCAAGGCGCGCCGGCAGCGTCGGCCCCCAAACCGGCCACCGTTCCTGCGGCAGCGGCTGGCCCTGCGGCCGCGCCGACCCCTTTCGCGCCAGCCGCAGTGGCTTCAGCGCCCGCGACCGGAGCCGCCGGCATGACAACGGCGACCACCGGCCCCCGGCCCGGCGTCGCGCTGCCTGCGGGTCTGACACCGGGTGGCCCACCACCCTTTGGCACCGTCATCAAGGACGCACGGCGCATCGAAGGCCCGTTGACCCTTTGGCAAAAGGAAGACAAGGTCTGGATCGAGTTGTTGCCCGAACAGTTGGGCAAACCTTTCCTGCTGTCGCCGAAGATCAAAAACGGCATCGGCGAAGCCTGGGTGCTGGGCGGCTTGATGGCTTTCCCCGTCAACGGCGCCGGCGGCCAGCAGGTGGTGGAATTTGTGCGCGTGCACAACCAGATGCGGCTGCAGGCACGCAACACCGACATCGTGGCCAAACCCGGCACGCCCGAAGAGCGCGCGGTGAAGTCTTCTTACTCCAACAGCCTGCTCGGCGCGGTGCCGGTGATCAGCCAACCCCACCCTGACCGCAAAAGTGTGCTGATTGAAGCCAACGGCCTGTTTCTGACCGACATGGTGGGTGTGGGCATGATGCTGCAGCGGGGCCTGCGCCAGGGTTATGGCCTGGACCGCAGCAACTCGGTCATCACGGCGGTGCGCGGCTCTGAGGTGGCCACCATCATCGAAACCGAAAGCCACTTCTTCTCTGGCGGAGTCGGCGCGCCTGCGCCGGCCGGTGCACTGGGCAGCCTGTTCGGTGGCATGACACCGGCGCTGCCGCGCTACCTGCCCGACACCCGCAGCATGCTGGTGGGCCTGCACTATTCACTGGCACCCTTGCCCGAGCAACCAATGGCGACCCGCCGCGCCGACCCGCGCATCGGCCTTTTCAGCACCACCGTGCTCGATTTCAGCAGCGACCTCAGCAGCACCCCGCGCCAGCGCTACATCAACCGCTGGCGGCTGGAGAAAAAAGACCCGGCGGCCGAGCTTTCAGAGCCTGTCAAGCCCATCACTTTCTGGATCGATCGCAACGTGCCCCACGCTTACCGCGAAACGGTGCGCGCTGCGATCCTGGAATGGAACAAGGCCTTCGAAAAACTCGGCATCAGTTCGGCGCTGCGGGTGGAGCAGCAAAGCGACGATGCCAAGTTCGACACCCTCGACTTCGGCATCGCATCGGTGCGCTGGATGATGAATGCCGAGCCCTCTTTTGGCGCCATCGGCCCGAGCCATATCGACCCCCGCACCGGCGAAATTCTGGACGCCGACATCGCCTTTGAAGGCATGGCCGCGCGCAACGCCCGCACGCTGCGCGCCCGCGTGCTGCCGGGTGCACAGGCCGCTGCGGGGCCGGCTGCCTACCCTGGCAGTGCAGTGGCGCTGGACAGCACCGCGCCGGCGTCTTTTGCCACGCCGATCAGTTTCTTCCCCGTGGCCGAGGCAGGCCCGACGTCCGGCAACAACGCCCACGCATACTGCCTGCACGCGAGCATGGCTGCAGAACAGCTGGGTTATGCAATGGACGTGATGCAAGCACGCGGCGAACTGGAACCCGACAGCCCGCTGGCACAGCAGTTTGTGCACGACTACGTGAAGGAAGCCATCATGCACGAGGTGGGCCACGCACTCGGCCTGCGGCACAACTTCCGTGCCTCACGCGCCTACACCGAAGCGCAGCTGACCGACGCCGAGTTCACACGCGCCAACGGCACCACCGGTTCGGTCATGGAGTACACCGCCGTGAACCTGCCGCACCCCGGGCAAACTGGCGGCGTGCCTTTCCAGACCGCGCTCGGCCCTTACGACTATTGGGCGATCGAATATGCCTACAAACCGATGGCGCCCGGGGCCACGCCGGCAGCAGAACAAGCCGAGCTGCAGCGCATAGCCGCGCGCAGCAGTGAACCTTTGTTGGCTTACGGCACCGACGAAGACAATTCCTTCGGCATCGACCCGGAAACGCTGCAGCTTGATCTGGGCGCCGACCCCATCGCCTTCGCCAGCAAGCGGCTGGCGATTGCACGCGACCTTTTCAAGCGCCAGGAAACGCGCGCGCTGTCACCCATCAGCGACTATTCGGTGCTGCGCCGCTCGGTGGCTTTTGCGGTCGGCGACGTGACACGCGCGGTGGGCGTGCTAGTGCGCCAGATTGGCGGCGTGCGCACGCTGCGCGACTACCCCGGCAGTGGCCGTGAACCGCTGCAGCCAGTGCCGGCAGCGCTGCAGCGCGAAGCGCTGTTGCTGGTCAGCAGCGCGGTGCTGTCACCCGAAGGGCTGAGCCTGTCGCCGGCACTGCAGCGCCGCCTGGCGCCCGACTACCTGGACCGCGCCGAAGCACTGGGCGGCAGCACCGACTTCCTGCTGCAGCAGCGGCTGCTGGACCTGCAGCGTGCGGTGCTGGCCTACCTGATGAGCGACAACATCGCGGTGCGTGTGCTGGACAGCGTGGGCAAGGTGGATGTGGGCGCCGATGCATTTCAGTTGTCCGAGCTGTACCAGCAGTTGACCGACAGCGTTTGGCGCGAACTGACCGACAGCCCCAGCGCCGTGGGCACGGGCAACAGCAGCCCGGGCAACAACTCCAACACCAGCGCCCAGACCAGCACCAGCACCAGCACCAGCACCAGCACCAGCACAGTCGCCAGCAACATCATTCCCGAGCGCCGCGACCTTCAGCGCGACCATCTGAACCGCTTGTCCATCGCCGTCGTGCGCCCGGGCAGCAACGGCCGCGCCGATTCGCGCGGCCTGCTGCGCCTGCAGGCGCGCCAGTTGCTCACCAAGCTGGAAGCCGCGCAGCGCCGCAACAAAGCCGACGAGGCCACGCGTGCGCACCTGGCTGACAGCCTTGACACGCTGCGCCAGGCGCTCACGGCCACCCTGCAGCGCCAGGCTTTATAGAAGGGGCTGCGGCAGGCGTTCAGGCCGAACCTGTGCCGAAGCCTGTGACGGTGGGGGCCACTTATGATGGAGGCTCCAACCGCAACACGAGCTTCTTATGCACGCATGGCACTGCGAAACCCTGGACGGCGTGGGCGCGCTGCGCTGGAAGGAAACACCCACGCCCGAGCCGCAGAGCGGCGAAGTGCGCATCGCCGTCAAAGCCGCCAGCCTGAACTTCCCCGATCTGCTCATCGTCGAAGGCAAATACCAGTTCAAGCCGCCACTGCCCTTTGTGCCCGGTGCTGAATTTGCCGGCGTGGTCGACGCGCTGGGTGGAGGTGTCACACATTTGAAGTTAGGTGACACGGTGGCCGCCATCGCCGGCACTGGCGGATTCGCCACCCATGCCTGCGTCAAGGCCAGCCAGGTGATCCCGTTGCCACCGGGTTTTGACCTCAACCATGCAGCGGCTTTTGCATTTACCTACGGCACTTCGCACCACGCGCTCGCCGACCGGGCGCA
>JAYUPP010000381.1:0-2979 GCA_043760045.1 Betaproteobacteria bacterium | reverse complement strand
CCTGTGTTTCAGGGTGCCGCAACATGTAAGCCGCCACGTAACTGCAGCTCGGTTGCACACGCAACTGCTCGGCACGCGCCCAGTCCAGCGCCGCTTGCACCAGCAGGCCCGCCAGGCCCAGGCCCTGCAGCGCAGGCGGCACTTCGGTGTGGTGCAGCACCAGCACATTGCCTTGGCGGCGGTAAGCACATTCGGCCAGGTCGGCCCCCCGGCCCGATTCAAAACGCTGCGCAGCCGGGTTGTGAACAACAGCAGGTGCGTTCATTTTCATTGTGGGTTCTTCATGATTCAGGCGCTGCCCCGCAGCATGAAAGTGATGGGAACCGCTTGCACATCAACCCGGCATCAACGTGGCCGGGTCCAGGTAGGCCTGACGCCAGGTTTCGAAGTCCAGCGTGTCGGCCGCTTCGGTCTGGCGTTGCGCTTCGCGTGACGCCTGGGCCTGCGCTTCAAAGTGGGCTTGTTGTTCGACTGACCAGGGCAGCGCCAATATGTGCTGCCGCGTCTGCTCGGCCTGCGCGCGAATGAAGCCGGTGTAGGAACCAGCAAAGTCTTGCTGCATCACCTGCAGCACACGCGCCGACGGCAGACTTTCAGGGGCCGCCAAGGCGGCCTGCGCGGCCAGCAGCGCTTCTGAATAATCCTGGCTCCGGTTGGCCACGTCCAGCGCCTGCGCCAGCGGCACACACTGCGCCAGGATCTCGGCCGCCCAGTCGAGCAACAACACCGGCTGGCCGTCACGTTCCAGCGTCAGCCCACTCTCGCGGCCAAAAGCGGCGGTGCGGTGCTGGTTGCGGCCCAGCGCGGCTATTTCTTCGGGTGTGTCTTCGGGGCTGTCGTGCAGCAGGCAGTGCAGCAAAAACACGTCCAGCAGCCGCAGGGTGGGGGCGGCAATGCCCACCGGCACGAAGGGGTCGAGGTCCATGCAACGCACCTCAATGTATTCCACGCCGCGTTCGCGCAGCGCATGCAGCGGGCGTTCACCACGGCGTATCACGCGCTTGGGGCGGATGGTGCCGTAAAACTCGTTTTCAATCTGCAGCAGTGTGGTAGTCAACTGGTTGTATTCACCACCCAGGTTCTTGATGCCGATGGCTTCGTAAGGCGCATAAGGCTGTGTCAAGGCTTCATGCAAAGAAGCGGCATAACGGTCCAGGTTGTTGTAGCTGACGGCCAGGCTGGCCTGGGCGTCGCTTTGGTACCCGAGCGGGCCCATGCGCAGGCTGGTGGCGTGCGGGCGGTACAGCGTGTGTTCGTTGGCCGGTTGCGCCATCGGCAGCAGCTGGTGCGCGCGCCCTTCGACAAAACTGGTGCACACCGCCGGGCTGGCGCCAAACAGCGTGAGCAGCACAAAAGCGTGGCGGCGAAAGTTGCGGATGAGCGCGAAGTGCTCGTCGTTGGAAAGCCCCGGCAGCGACCAGTTGTAGTGAATGCCGCTGATGGTTTGCATGCGCCGCCCGTAGCGGTGGCCCAGGCCCATGCGGTAGACACTTTTGGCGCGCCCGATGTTGCTGCTGCCAAAACTGCCGATAGGGATGTTTTCATCGGGCGGCAGGCCACAAGGCATGCTGCCCACCCACAGCATTTCTTCACTGGCTTCCAGCGCACGCAGGGTGTACTGATGAATCTGCGTCAGCTCGGCGATGCAGTCCTGCGGATGAGCGTGCACGCCGGTGATCAGCTCGAGCTGGCTTTCGCTGTAGTCGGTGGTGATGTGCGGGTGCATCAGCGCCGAGCCCAAAGCCACCGGGTGCGGCGTGCGCGCCAGGCTGCCGCTGCGCCGCGTGCGCAGGCTTTCTTTTTCGATGCCGCGGCGGATGCCCAGCAGGCGTTCAGTGCCCAGGCTTTGCAGGCGGGTGGCCAGGGTGTTCATGCGGTCGGGTTGCGGTTTTCAGCTGGGGGGCGAAGGTTAACCGGTTGGCATGACGCCTGCATGGCGTCTGCAGGGTGCATGCTGGGTGCATGCTGGGTGCATGCAGACGCCACGCTATGCTGCGCGGCCCCGAAACTGTTGCTGATGCACGGGCGTTCATGTGGAAGTTTTTCATGATCCGGGGCGTGGCCCGCTTCATGAAAGTGGCTGGAGACCTTGATGAAACGACGGCACTTTTTCCTGGGCTTGGGCGCCGCCACCGGTGCGCTGGTGGTGGGCTGGGGTGTGTTGCCGGTGCGCCAGCGCCAGCAGCCCAGTGCGCCGCTGCCCACGGCCGCCGGGCAAACAGCCTTCGGCGGTTGGCTGAAGATAGGCGCCGACAACCGCGTGGTGGTGATGGTGCCCAAAAGCGAGATGGGCCAGGGTGTGCACACGGGCCTGGCGATGGTGCTGGCCGAAGAGCTGGACGCCAACTGGGCACAGGTCAGCGTGGAACACCCGCCACTGGACAAGATCTACAACAACCTGGCCACGCTGGTGGACGGCCTGCCCTTTCACCCCGACGACAGCAGCGCGGCGAAACAACTCGCCGGCTGGCTGACCGCGAAGACCATGCGCGAGATGGGCGTGATGATGACCGGCGGCTCGTCCAGCATCAAAGACCTGTGGCTGCCGATGCGCCAGGCCGGCGCCAGCGCACGCGCGATGCTGGTGGCGGCTGCGGCGCAGACCTGGGGCGTGCCAGCCGCTGAGATCACGGTCAGCGCGGGCGTCATCACGCACCGCAAGCCGGGCCAGAACGGGGCGCAAAGCGGTGCGCAAAACCGCGTCCAAAACGACCGGCAGGCGCTGCTGGGCGACATGGCCGCCGCCGCGGCCCGCCAGTCCTTGCCAAGCAGCGTGGCCCTGAAGCAGCCAGCGCAGTTCAAGCTGATCGGGCTGCCCCTGGCGCGGCTGGAAACCGCCGCGAAGGTCAACGGCCAGGCCGCGTTTGGCATCGACACCGTGTTGCCCGGCATGCTGTACGCCAGCGTGCTGATGTGCCCCACGCTGGGTGGCAAGGTATCGTCATTTGAAGGCGCCGCTGCCGCACGTCTGCCGGGTGT
>JAYUPP010000380.1:0-7629 GCA_043760045.1 Betaproteobacteria bacterium | reverse complement strand
ACTTTGAGCTGGTGGACCAAACCGGCGCTGCCGAACTGGTGCTGGACAGTGTGGGCCTGCGGCTGCCGATGAGCGAAGTGTTTGACGGCGTCGAAAGTCCTCTGCAGGTTTGAGACCCGCTCCCGTGGGCCTCGACTTGGCCTCCAGTCGGCCGAGCCAGCGCCGAAAACAAGGTTCCACATCTTTGCCAGACTGACCATGAACGTGAACACCACCCAAACAGCCCTCGTCAACACCGCCTCTGCGGCCACGCTCGGCACGGTGCAGGGCAGCGCGGCGCTGTCGGTGTTGAAGCAAGCGATGGACACGCAGAAAAACGCTGCGGCGCAGTTGATTGCGGCGCTGCCGCAAGCGCCCCAATCCGCAGCGGGCGGTTTGGGTGCGTTTGTGGACACCTACGCCTAACTTTCATGATGCGGGGCAACGCCCCGTGTCATGCAAGACTTTCACATCATCCGGCCCCGCTCAGCCTTTGCCGCCTGCCTTGTAACGCACCACCGCCTGTTTCAGATCGTCCAGCGGTTCGCATGGCGAACTGCACAGTCGGCCCAGCGTGGCCAGGTGTTTTTCAGCGGTCGCCAAGTCGCCTTTCATCAGCGCCAGTTCACCCGCATATTCCAGCGCGCCCTGGTGCTGCGGGTTGATGCGCAACGCAGCGTCGTAGTGGCGCTGCGCGGCCACCAGGTCGGGCGGCGCAAGTTTGCGCTGCGCATAACCCATCAGGTTGTTCCAGTCGGCATTGGCGGGGCTGTCCACGCGCTTCAGCTCGGCCACCGCCGCCGTCCAGTTTTGGGCCTTGATGTGGGCTTGCGCACTGGCTAGCGGATTGGCTAGCGGATTGGCTGGCGGATTGGCCTGCGGGCTGGCCGCAGCACGTGGTGCCGGAGGCTCGGCCGGCGTGGTGTCGGCGGCCTGCACGCCCGCTGCGGCGCAGGCCAACCAGGCGGCGCCCAGCGCGGCCCTGAAGGCCCCTGCGGTGCCAGTGTTGACGGCTTGGGCTGACAGTTTCATCGCGGTTTCCGGGTGGTGTGGGTGGTGTGGGTAGCGCCTGTTGTTCGGCGGGGCCGTGGCGGTCGGGATGCAGGTGCTGCGGTGCCGGCTTTGCTTTGCGGCCGCGCCACATCCGCTATCAGCATCAGCGCGCGCACGATGTTCTGCACCGCCTCGGCCAGGTCGGTGGGCGGCTCCAGCGTTTCTATCATCGCCAGCAGCGCGTCGGCTTCTTCCAGGTCGTCGGGGTTGAAGTGCATGAACAGCAGTGCCAGCGGCTCCACCAGTTCGGGGTCGTCGCGGTCCATCAGCTGCGGAAAGTGTTCCATCGCAGCGGCAAAACCGGCCACCCAGGGCAGCACGGCCTGCACGGCGGCGGCCGGGGCTTCTTCGTCGCCGGGCTCGCTGCTGTTGGCTGCATCGGCTGCTTCGGCTGCATCGGCTTCTGCCTCGGCTTCATCGTCAGCAAATATCCAGGGGTCGAACCACTGGCGGCGGCTGATGGCACGGCTGAGTTCACCGTGCCGGCGCAGCACCAGTTGCTGCAGTTCACGGGTGGCCGCGTTGTCAGGTGCGGCGCGGCCCTGCACGTCCACCACATGTGGCCACCACTGCGCCAGCGGCGCGGCACGCGGCTGCAGCAAGACGCCGCACAGGTAGCCGTCCAGCGCCGACAGGTCCAGCGGCTGAAGCGGACTCTCCAAGCTCGAGAGCAGGTGTTCCAGGCGCGCCAGGTCGGCGTCGTTCAGCGGTGCGGGTGCGGTCTCGTCGTCAGGGCTCACGGGTTCACGTGCGGCCGGTGGGCCGCTGCCGGTGGTGGGGGGTGGCCGCATTCTTGCTGCTATTGGCGCGGGCGGCGCCAAGCCCTGGTGCCGAGGTGCCGGCGTACTAGACTGGCGCAACGCTTGAACCCCCTACAGGAGACCCACCATGGGCGCATCACCCCCCAAGACATCCACCGCAGCCACCCCGCCCTACACCCAGGATGCCGACGTCGGCCACTGGATCAACGGTGCCCCGCAGCGTGGCAGCGGCACGCGCAGCCAGACGGTGTGGAACCCCACCACCGGTGCCGTGGCACGCCGGGTGCTGCTGGCCAGCGCCGATGACGTGAACGCCGCCGTGGCCGCCGCCGCTGCCGCACAGCCGGCCTGGGGCGACATGCCGGCCATCCGCCGCGCGCGTGTGCTGAACAACTTCCTGGCGCTGCTGAACCAGCACCGTGACACCCTGGCCGCGATGATCACCGCCGAACACGGCAAGGTGTTTACCGACGCCCAGGGCGAGGTGACACGCGGCATCGACATCGTCGAATTTGCCTGCGGCATTCCGCAGCTGCTGAAAGGTGATTTTTGTGACCAGGTCAGCACCGGCATCGACAACTGGACTCTCAGGCAGCCGCTGGGTGTGGTGGCTGGTATCACGCCGTTCAATTTCCCGGTTATGGTGCCGATGTGGATGTTCCCGGTGGCGCTGGCCTGCGGCAACGCGTTCATCCTGAAGCCGAGTGAACGCGACCCGTCGCCTTCGCTGCTGATGGCCGAATTGTTAAAGCAGGCCGGCCTGCCCGATGGGGTGTTCAGCGTCGTGCAGGGTGACAAGGTGGCGGTGGACACGCTGCTGGCGCACCCGCATGTGCGTGCTTTGTCTTTTGTCGGCAGCACCCCCATCGCTCAATATATCTACGAGACGGGTGCGCGTAACGGCAAACGTGTGCAGGCCCTGGGTGGCGCCAAAAACCACATGGTGGTGATGCCCGACGCGAATATCGACCAAGCGGTGGATGCACTGATCGGCAGCGCCTACGGCAGTGCCGGTGAACGCTGCATGGCGATATCGGTGGCAGTGCTGGTGGGTGCGGTGGCCGACACCATCGTGCCGCTGCTGGCGGCGCGCGCGAAATCTCTGAAGATAAAAAACGGCATGGAGCTGGACGCCGAGATGGGCCCCATCGTGACCAAAGAAGCACGCGACCGCATCGAAAAGTACATCGGCGTGGGCGTTGACGAAGGCGCCAAGCTGGTGGTGGACGGCCGTGGCCACACCGTGGCCGGACATGAAAAAGGTTTCTTCACCGGCGGCACGCTGTTTGACCATGTGACACCGGCCATGCGCATCTACAAAGAAGAAATTTTCGGCCCCGTGCTGGCGTGTGTGCGGGTGCCCGACATGGCCAGCGCGCTGAGGCTGGTGAACGAACACGAATTTGGCAACGGCGTGGCCTGTTTCACCAGCGACGGTGGTGTGGCGCGTGAATTTGCGCGCCAGGTGCAAGTGGGCATGGTGGGCATCAACGTGCCGATACCGGTGCCGATGGCCTGGCATGGTTTTGGCGGCTGGAAACGCAGCCTGTTTGGCGATATGCACGCCTACGGCGAAGAGGGCGTGCGCTTCTACACCAAACAAAAAAGCGTGATGCAGCGCTGGCCCGACAGCATCGGCAAGGGCGCCGAATTTGCGATGCCGGTGGCCAAGTAGGTGCGCGCGCCATGCACCCTTCACTGCCTGCCGGCTTTTCGCGCCGCCGCCTGCTGGCGGCAGGCGCTGGTGTCGCGGGCGGCGTGTTAGGCGCTTGCAGCAGCATGCCCACGCCCCCGCTCACAGCCGCAGTTGCGGCCACCCCGGCCCGCTTCAGCCCCGCCGACCTGGCACACGCCGAACGGCTGCGCGCCGCCGCGCTGGCTGACGGCACCGCCTGGCAACTGCTGCAGTTGCTGTGCACGGAGGTGGGTGCGCGGCCGGCCGGTTCTGCCGCCGACGCCAAAGCGGTGGCCTGGGCGCAAGCGGCGATGCACCGATTGAACCTGGCGCAGGTGCGGGCTGAAGGGTTCGAGATGCGGGCCTGGCAGCGCGGCCCGGCATCGGCGCAACTGCTGGCGCCGCCGTCACCACAAACAACGCAAAACACGCCACAAGAACTGGTGATGCTGGCCCTGGGCAACAGCGTGGCCGCACCCGCCGGCGGCATCGAAGCCGACATCGCCTGGTACGCCGACCTCGCCGCGCTGCGTTCCGACACCAGTGATCGCGCTCGCGGCCGCATCGTTTTCATCGATCAAAAAATGGCACGCTTTCGCGACGGCAGCGGTTACGGCCCAGCCGTCGGCGCGCGCATCAACGGCGCGGTGGAAGCCGCCAAACGCGGCGCGTTGGCACTTGGCATCCGCAGCATCGGCACCGACCGTGAACGCATCGCCCACACCGGCGCCATGCGTTACGAAATCGGCGTGCCGCGCATCCCGGCCTTCGCCATTTCGGTGCCCGACGCTGACGCCCTGGCCGCGCTGCACACCCAGGGCCAAACCTTGCGCCTGAAGCTGCAACTGCAGGCGCAAAGCGAGGTGGCCGTGCAGTCGCACAACGTCATCGGTGAAGTGCCGGGCACCGACCTGGCGCACGAAATCGTGCTCATCAGCGCCCACCTGGACAGCTGGGACCTGGGCCAGGGCGCGGTGGACGACGGCGCTGGTGTGGCCATCGTCACGGCCGCTGCTGCGCTGCTGCAGCGCATGAACACGCAACACCAGCTGAAACCCCGCCGCACCATCCGCGTGGTGCTGTTTGGCAACGAAGAAAACGGTTTTGACGGCGCCCGCACCTACGGCGACCGCCACGGCGGCGAGCCGCACCAGTGGGTGGGCGAAAGCGACTTCGGCGCCGGCCGCGTGTACCGCATGAACAGCCGCGTGAACCCGGCCGCGCTGCCGCTGGTGCAGCAGATGGCGCAGGTGTTGCAGCCTTTGGGTGTGGCCTGGGCCACGGAAGCGGTCAACACCGCCAACCCGGGCCCAGACGCAGCGGTGCTGATGCGCCGCCACAAATGGCCGGCCGTGCAGCTCAGCCAGGACGGCACAAACTACTTTGACGTGCACCACACCGTGCACGACACACTGGACCGTGTGGACCCCGCCACGCTGCCGCAAAACGTGGCCTGCTGGGCCGTCACGGCGTGGCTGGCCGCGCAGGCGCCGCTGGGCTTTGGGCCAGTCAGTTTGTAGGCTCGCATTTGCGTTTTGCAGTTGTACAATTGAAACGTACAACTTTGACGAAGGAGCCCGCCATGGACAGCGTTCCCTACAGTGAAGTGCGTGCTCACCTTGCGGAAACGCTCAAGTGGCTGGAGTTTCGGGACGAGCCGATCTACATCACGCGTCGAGGTGAACCGGCTGCGGTGTTGATGTCGGTGTCGCAATACCGTCGTTTGCAAGGTGAACCCGCTGACTTTGCCAGTGCCTACCGGGCCTGGCGCAAGGAATTTGAGCGTGATCTGGCTGAATCCGGCGACGAAGAGGGGGTCGATCCGTTCGCCAGCATTCGCGACCCCAGCCCTGACGGGGGTCGGCCACCGTTTGAGTGGCCCCAAGACTTGATGGAGGACGAAGCACCGGCGCCCGCAACCGTCAGCGTTGGCACCGTCACCGGCACCAGCACCAGCACGAGCACCAGCACCAGCACCCACATCGGCAAGGCGTAATGGCCACGGCTGCTGCTGCTGTTGTTCCCGTGCGCTGGCTGCTCGACACCAACATCGTTTCTGAAACGTTGCGGCAGCATCCCGACAAACGGGTGGTGGAAACACTGCTCGAACACCATGCCGAAGTGGCTTTGCCCGTTACGGTGCTGCAAGAGCTGCACTTCGGATGGCTGTTGATGCCGGAGGGCAGGAACAAGCGCCATGTGGGCCACTACCTGCAAACAGCCGTGCCACGCATTCCGGTTCTGCAGTTGGACGCAGCCGCCGCGCGCGTGCAAGCCGATGTGCGGGCGCAAGCTGCGCGCACCGGCCGGCCCATCGGTTATGCCGACAGCGAAATCGCCGCCATCGCCATCGCCCACGGCCTCACGCTGGTGACGCGCAACACGCGCGACTTTGAAGACCGTCCTGGCCTGCGGCTGGAGAACTGGTTCCTGCTCTGAAGTTGCGATGCCGGGCGCGTCCTCAGCTCCCGTTCAGCTCGCGATCACGCCACCGTCATCCTTGCGCACCACCACCGTGGCGCTGCGTGGCCGCCCGCCGGCATTGAAGTCGGGCCAGTTGCTGAATCGGCGCGGCTGCGTGGGGTCGCTTTTTTCGCTGGGTGTTTCACCCGGGTGCTGCACGTTCACAAACAGTGTGCGGCCGTCGGGTGTCCAGGTGGCGCTGGTCAGTTCACAGCCGCTGGGGCCCACCATGAAGCGGCGCACTTCGCCGCTGGCCACGTCGCAAGCCAGCAGCTGGTTGTTGCCCAGGCGTGCCAGGTCGTCTTTGCCCATGGCGCTGGTGCTCATGTCGGTGCCTATCCAGAGACGCCCCTGGGGGTCGAATGCGATGGTGTCGGGGCTGCTGAAAGCATCGCCTTTGATGTTTCCTTTGGCCTCCGCGCGGTCGTTGGCCGGGTCGCCGGCCAGCACCAGGTGGTTCCACGCAAAAGCGGTGCCGTCAAAGTCGCCGTCTTCTTTCCAGCGAATGATGTGGCCCATGCTGTTGTTGGCACGCGGGTTGGCGGCGTCCACAGAGGGGTCGGGGCTGATGCCGCGACGCGTGTTGTTGGTCAGCGTGCAATAGATGAAGCCGCTGCGTTCGTCGATGGCCAGCCACTCCGGACGGTCCATCTTGGTGGCGCCCAAGGCGTCGCTGGCCTGCCGCGCCTTGATCAGCACCTCGCCGGCGTCGGCGAAGCCTGCCGCAGCCGTCAGCGGGCCCTGCCCGTGCACCAGCGGCAACCAGCGGCCCCGGCCGTCGGCGTCGAAGCGGGCCACGTACAAAGTGCCGTGGTCCAGCAATTCGGCGTTGGCCTGCGCGGCGGTTTTGCCGTTGCCGGCGGCGGCAATCCGGTCGCGGCTGACAAACTTGTAGATGTATTCGAAACGTGCGTCTTCGCCGCTGTAGACCACTGCCCGGCGGTCTTTGGTGACGGCCACCCAGGCGCCTTCGTGTGCGGCGCGGCCGAGCGCGGTGCGCTTGACGGGGGTGCTGGTGGGGTCCATGGGGTCTAGCTCCACCACCCAGCCGAAGCGGTTGGGCTCGTTCGGGTTGCGCACGGTGTCGAAACGCGGGTCGTGTTCGGCCCAGCGGTACCAGGTGTTCTTGCGGATACCCCAGCGTTTTTCGTGCGCGCTGGGCTGGTCGCTGGCCACGAAGTAGTTGGCCCAGTTTTCTTCGCCCGAAAGATAAGTGCCCCAGGGTGTCATGCCGCTGGCGCAGTTGTTCAGCGTACCCAGGGCCCGGCGGCCGGTGGGGTCGGCGCTGGTTTTCATCAACGCGTGGCCGGCAGCCGGGCCGCCGATGGCAAAAGGTGTGTTGGCAGTGATGCGCCGGGCATAGCGTGAAGGCCGCACCACTTGCCAGTTGTTCCCCGGCTGCTGCTGCACTTCGATGACGGCTATGCCGTGCGCGGCTTGCGACTTGGCCACCTTTTCAGGCGACCACGCGGCCATGCCGGTGTTGTGCAGCAGGCCGTCGTCGGTGTACTCATGGTTCATCACCAGCAGGCCGCGTTGTGCA
Organism: Betaproteobacteria bacterium; assembly: GCA_043760045.1. GTDB lineage: Bacteria > Pseudomonadota > Gammaproteobacteria > Burkholderiales > Burkholderiaceae_C > Rubrivivax. Next base: position 155 of record JAYUPP010000380.1, on the reverse strand, counting down.
CCGCCCGGCCCCGGGCTCAGTGGGTAAAAGTGCAGGCCGTCGTGGTGCATGCCCATCTGCACCGCCTGTTCTGCAGCGCTGTTGCTGGCGTCCAGCTTGAAGGCCGGCATGTTGCCGGCGATGCCCACCGGTTCACCCCAGGGCGCCAGCACCTG
>JAYUPP010000379.1:0-7654 GCA_043760045.1 Betaproteobacteria bacterium | reverse complement strand
TCTGAAGGACTGCGGCAAACACCTGGACCCGAAGACGCGCAACTTGATCAGCGTCATCACGAAGGTGGATGCACAGACCGAGCGCGGCTTCAAGCAATATTTGAAACGTGCGCTGGCCGAAGGGTGCTCGCCACTGGAAGTGCTGGACGCACTGCTGATGGCTTTCCCGACACTGGGCCTAACGAAAATAGTGTGGGCGGTGGACATCATCCTGTTGATGGGGTTGCCGGGGTTTGATCCAGCGGACCTGGCGCCGCCAGCAAATGGTTCATCGCCGCCAGCCGACAGCCATTTGCCGCCTGAAAACACGCCCGCACCACGCGAACTGGCCTGGCATGACGTGATGGCCACCAGAGCCTTCAAAGTGGGTGGCACGCAGCGTGTGGACTGCGACGGCCGCAGCGTGTTGGTGCACCGCGCCGCCACCCAGGACTGGCGCGTCTACGACAGCCTGTGCCCGCACCAGGGCACACACATTCCCCATCTGGCGCTGCAGGGCCAGCAGCTCACCTGCCCCAAACACGGCTGGACTTTTGACATCGCCTCCGGCGCCTGCACGGCGGTGGGCGACCGCGGCCTGACCCGCTGGCCGCACCAGATCGTCAACGGGCGGCTGTTGGCGCAGTGGTAGGCGCAGTCGTAGGCGCAGTAGTAGGCGCAGTCGTAGGCGCAGGAAGGCCTGCACCCGCATTTGTAGCGTTAGCCGCCTGCAACTTCTTCCACGCCTGAAACCCACCCGCCACCGACAGCGCTTTGGGGTAACCCAGCTCACGCAGCATCTGCGCCGCATACAAACTGCGGCGGCCGCTGTTGCACAGGCACAGCAAGATGTGGTCGCGGCCATGGTGGGCCTGGTTCACAAGTTTGATGAAACTCAAGGCGTCGAACGCGGTGGGTGCGCCGGCGTCCAGCACCTCTTGTTCGTCGCTGGTCAAGGTTTCGCCCAGGATGCGCTTGACTTCAAACAGCGGCACATGCACGGTGTGCGGCACACGGCCCTTGACTTCCAGCTCGAAGGCCTGGCGGATGTCAAAAATGGTGGCCAGGCCCAACTGCCGCAGTTCCAGCGAACTGGCCAGGCTGATTTCAAGCACCGCGCGGTTGGCCGGGCTTTCAACGGATTGGGTGGGTTCTGGAAGCGGGTGCATGGCTGATCGGGTGGCGCCGGTTGTCGATGTGGGTCCGGGGGAACCCGGCAGCGTTTCCAGGCCGTTCAAGAGTTGCGGCTCAAGGTCTTGCACGCGGCCGGGGGCTGCAGCAGCGAAAGCGGTGCGCCCCTGGGTTTCATGCCAGGGCCGTACTTCAGGACACGGTAGCTTCGTCGGTGCGCTTGTCGCCCTTGTTGTCAATCCAGCTGACACTGATCTTGTCGCCGGCTTTGGCGCCTTTCACGCTGAACTGCAAAAACGGGTTCTTCGCCACCGAAGGGCCCCATTCGGCAGACAGCACCGGTTTGCCGTTATGCGCTGCCGTCACTTCCTGGATGAACCAGGCCGGCACCACCTTGCCCGCCGAGTCTTTGCGCTGGCCCGTTTCCATTTCGTGGCTCATCAACACACGCACGGTGGTTTTGTCACCGGCAGCTTGGGCGCGGATGCGCATCGGGTCGGCCATGGTTTTCTCCTGAAGAATTGACTAAAAGCTGAGAAAGCGGGGTTTGAGCCCAGCGGACGCCGCGGAACCGGCTTTGCCGGGCCGCAGGCGCTTCGGGGGTGGGTCATCTAGCCGCCACAGCCACCGAGCGTGACCTTGATTTCCTTGCTGGCGTACAGCACTTTGCCGTCGTTCATCAAGGCCACCGCAAACACGTTGGACGACTGGCCCATCTTCACGCGCGTGCTGATGTTGGCGTCGATGGCGTCGCTGATGTCAAAAGATGCAGCCAGCATGCTGGGGTTTTTTTCCACCAGCAGCAGCAGCTTTTTCACGCCCGCCAGCGTGGTGGCCGCGCCCACCGGCACCACGGCGCCGTTTTCGGCGATGTCGGGGCCGCTGACCGTGACGTCCTTGCTGGCGGTGGCTGCACTGCCGCCCATGGCCTTTATCAGCTCAGTCATGTTTTTGGCCTCAAAAGCAACCGCGTTCCAGGCCGCTTGTGCGGCCGCCGGCAGCAGGCCGGCGCTGGCCAGCAGAGCGGCCAGCCGGGTGCTGGTGGCGAGCACGGCGCGACGGGTTTTCATGTTCATCTCCTTGAAGCTTCGGTCAGGGTGTTGCCGGTGGGGCGCGCGGTTGCGGGTCACACAGCAGGCCACCGCGCACCACCGGCGGCCATTTTGCAACGGCCAGCGCCTCAGCGTTCAGAAGGGTCGGGCTGCGGGTTCATTCAGCGGCGGCCGGCAGCTCTTGCACATGGCGCCACGCCGAAGTGCCAATCACCACCGCCTGCAGTGCAAAACCCAGCAGCGCCAGCAGCAGGCAGGCCGGCGCACCAAAGGCCGAGCCCACCCAGCGGGCGCGCGCAGCGCCCAGCGGGCGGGGTCACGGTTTGGCGCAGCGTGGTGGAACTGATGGTCCAGATGATGGGCCCGACGCCGACCAGAAAAAAATGAAAGGCTGGACAGCAGCAAAAAAGGCAGCGTCTGCGTTGTGGCGAGCAAGCCGATTTCGCCCGGCCCGGCATTCAATGCCAGCACGGCCACGATGGGCGCGGCCGCCAGGCTCACCTGCTCGGCCGCCTGCGCCGCCAGGTTGGCACCTGCCAGGCGCTTGAACAGCGGTGGCAGGAGTTCGGTGGCTGATGCTGCTGCGGGCGCTTTCGTCGGCCGATCATCACCCGGGCCCGCTGGCGAAGCCGGCCGAAACCGGACCTGTGGTTCAGCTTCGCCGCCTCAAGCCTGCCCGACGATGGACGCGGTGGCCATCAGCTCATCAAACAAAGACAGCGAAACCCGGCCCGACACCGCAAAGGGGTCGAGCGCGGCGGTTTCAGAATATTTCAGCAGCAGCCCGGGGTTCAGGCGCCCCATGTTCACTTGGCCCATGCTCCAGCCGGCGAAACGGCGTTCGCCAATTTCGTCGTAACAGAGCAATTCCACCTGCGTGTGGCGCGCGTCTGCGGCGATGCGGTTGTAAAGAGCGTTGACAGTGCTGCGGCCACCTTCCAGCGCCTGCAAAAAGATGCCCTCGCTGAAACACAACACACCCGTGACACCCAGCGCCGGGTTGTTGTTTTTGCTTTTGCGCAGGATGGCCACCAGCTCTTCCTGGTTGACGGTGTTGGCGGCGCGGCTGGCGTAAAGAAGTCGAACAAGCATGGTGGGTGGCGTCCGGTGGGGTGTTCAGGCGGCCGGGGCTGCTTGGTGTTCAAGCGCCGCTGGCCAGCAGCATCAACCGTTCTTGCGCGGCAACAGCGACAGAAATTCGCGCCGCAAGTTGGCGTCTTTCAAAAACGCACCGCGCATGACGCTGTTGACCATCGCGGTTTCGGTGTCTTTCACGCCGCGCCAGTGCATGCAGAAATGGTCGGCCTCCATCACGATGGCCAGGCCGTCGGGGCGCACCCTTTGCTGTAGCTCGTTGGCCAGCATCGTCACCGCTTCTTCCTGAATTTGCGGCCGGCTCATCACCCAGTCGGCGATGCGCGCGTATTTGGAGAGGCCAATCAGGTTGCTGTGTTCGTTGGGCAGGATGCCGATCCACACCTTGCCGAAGATCGGGCACATGTGGTGGCTGCAGGCGCTGCGCACGGTGATGGGGCCGACGATCATCAGCTCGTTCAGGCGTTCTGCGTTCGGAAATTCCGTCACCGCCGGCATCGGCACATAGCGGCCGCGAAACACCTCTTCGATGTACATCCTGGCCACCCGTTGGGCGGTCTCAAAGGTGTTGTGGTCGCTGTCGGTGTCGATCACGAGTGCACGCAAGACCTCGTGCAATTTGGCCTGCACCTCGGCTTTCAGCTCGGTGAGTTCACCTTCGTGCACAAAAGCAGCGATGTTGTCGTTGGCATGAAAGCGCCGGCCGGCACCCACCAGCCGGTAGCGGATGCGCTCAGAAGCCGGCAGTTGGGCCAGTTCATCTTCACTGCGGAAGATGCGCTCGTCGGGCGGAGCCAGGCGGGTGCCCGGGGGCGTGGGCGGGCTGATCGCGGTCGTAAAGCCGTTACGGGCCATGGGTGTCGAGTAGCGTGAGTGGGCGGTCATTGTGCTGCGCAATGCGCCGTGATGGCTGAAGCGGCCGACTAGACTGAGGCCATGTCAGGGGTCATCGCCAACCACACGCCGCCGCCGCAGTCGCCGTCTGCTTCGGTTGCGCCGTCGGCGCCGCTGGCGCGGCTGCTGGAGCTGACCGCCGACGCGGTGCAGGCCGTGCGCGTCGGCCGTTCGCTCACCGATGTGCTGGCGCAAAGCCCGGCGGCGACCCGGCCGGCGGTGCAGGCGCTCAGCTTCCACGTGCTGCGCTGGCTGGGCAGCGCCACCGAACTGCGGGTGCTGCTGGCCCCCAAAACGCCGCCGCCCAAGGTGGACGCGCTGCTGGTCACCGCGCTGGCGCTGCTGTGGCCCGCAGCGGCCACCGGGGCACCCTTGCCTTATGCCGAGCACACGCTGGTTGACCAGGCGGTGTCGGCGGCACGCCTGCGGGTGCCAGCCGCAGCGGCTTTCATCAATGCCGTGTTGCGGCGCTTTTTGCGCGAACGCGACCCGCTGGTGGCAGCGGTGGGCCAGCAGCCGCTGGGCGCTTACAACCACCCGCTGTGGTGGACCGAGCGCCTGCGCCGTGACTGGCCCGCCGACTGGCAGGCGCTGCTGGCCAGCGCCAACCAGCGCCCGCCGATGACGCTGCGCATCAACCGCCGGCGCTGCAGCGGCGCCAGCTACCAACAGCGGCTGGCCGCGCAGGGGCGCGCTTCAGTGCTGCTGAGCGAACAGACGCTGGTGGTCACCGAGCCCTGTGCGGTGCAGCTGCTGCCGGGCTTCGCTGACGGCGATTTTTCCGTTCAAGACGCCGCTGCGCAGTGCGCCGCGCCCTTGTTGTTGCAGGGCCTGCACAGCCCGGCGGGTGACGCGGCCCGCGAACCCGGCACGCTGCCGCGTGTGCTGGACGCCTGCGCCGCCCCCGGCGGCAAAACCGCGCATCTGCTGGAACTGGCCGAACTGGACCTGCTGGCGCTGGACAGCGACGCCACGCGCCTGGCGCGCGTGGGCGAAGGCCTGCGGCGGTTGCGGCTGCTGCCGGCGCCGGGTGCCCCGGCGGTTGCGGGCGCCACTGGCACCCTGGCAACCCCCGCCGGCCGCCCGGTCAGCCGTGTGCACATGCAGGTGGGCGACGCCCGCCAGCCGTCCACCTGGTGGGACGGCCGGCCCTTCGACGCTGTTCTGCTGGACGCCCCCTGCACCGCGTCGGGCATCGTGCGCCGCCACCCCGACGTGCGCTGGCTGCGCCGCGCTGACGACGTGGCCGCACTCGCACGTGTACAGGCGCAATTACTCGCAGCGCTGTGGCCGCTGCTGGCGCCGGGCGGCCGGCTGCTGTACGCCACCTGCTCCATCTTCAAGGCCGAGGGCCAGCAGCCCATCGACGCATTTTTGCAACGCCAGGGTGCTGCTGCGGCCCGGCTCGACGCGGCGTCGCCCGGGCACCTGCTGAGTAGCCGTGACAATGCAGGCCAGGCGTCCGGCGGCGACAGTGCCGTGCTGCAGGACGGCTTTTTTTACGCGTTGATCCACAAGACCTAGTTCTCACCCGCCTCTCATGCCCGCGCCGCCGGTCCGCTGCCAAGTTTTGCCGGGCCGCACAGCGCGCCGGCTGCTGTGCACCTGGGCGCTGCTGTTGGGGCTGTGCCTTTTTCTGGCCACACCGCCAGCGCAGGCCCAAGGTGTGGAACTCGCGCTGCTGAAAACCAGCCGTGCCGAAGGCGCCCTGAACCTGGACTTCGCGGCCCGTGTCACGCTGCCCCGCGCCGCCGAAGACGCACTGCTGCGCGGCGTGCCGATCTACTTCGTTGCCGAAGCGTCGCTGTATCGCGGGCGCTGGTACTGGCGCGACGAAAGGGTGGCCCGTGTGTCGCGGTCGTGGCGGGTGGCTTTTCAGCCGTTGACGAGCAGCTGGCGCGTGTCGCTGGCCAGCCTGAACCAAACCCATGCCAGCCTGAGCGAAGCCCTGACCGCTGCGTCGCGCAGCGCCGGCTGGCGCCTGGCCGACCTGAACCAGATCGACCCCGACAAGACTTACTACGTCGAATTCAGCTACCGGCTGGACAGCACCCAGCTGCCCGGGCCGATGCAGTTTGGCCTGGGCGGTGGCGACTGGGCCGTGGGTGTCAGCCGTGACTTGCGGGTGGACCGGTGAAGCGCTGGAAAGCACGGTCTTGAACACCCTCGCAGTGACGGCCGGCAACGCCGCCAAACGCAGCCTCAATTCCGCCCAGTGGGCCTGGATTGTGGCCACCGTGGCGGCCACCGGCGCCGGCCTGGTGCTGGCCTTTGTGTTGTCGTTCAGCGGGCCGGACAGCGGCACCTATGAACGCCACCTGGTGTGGCTGTTCTGGGTCAACGTGGCAGTGGCGGCGCTGCTGCTGGTGGTGATCGCGGCGGTGGGCTTGCGCCTGCTGCTGCGGCTGCAGCGCGGCAAGTTCGGCAGCCGGCTGCTGGTCAAACTGGCGGGCATCTTTGCGCTGGTGGGGCTGTTGCCGGGGCTGGTGATTTACACCGTGAGCTACCAGTTTGCTTCGCGCAGCATCGAGGCCTGGTTTGACGTCAAAGTGGCGGGTGCGCTGGACGCCGGCCTGGCGCTGGGCAAAGGCACACTGGACGTGCTGGCCACCGACCTGGCCAGCAAAGCGCGCGGCGCCGCCGAACGGCTGGCCGAAGAAGGCCGCACCTCGGGCAGCCCCGCCAACCCGCTGACGCTGGAGCGCCTGCGCGAACAGATGGGCGCCCAGGAAGCCAGCTGGGTGACGGCCAGCGGCCAGGTGCTGCTGACAGCCGGTGGCGCCGCTGCAGCCGCCACACCCGACCGCCCCAGCGGCAACCTGCTGCGCCAGGCCCGCGTGGGGGGCGTGGCCAGCCAGATTGAAGGGCTGGAGGAAGAGACGCTGGCCACCGGCACCGGCCAGCCGCGGGTGCGCGCGCTGGCCCGCGTGCCGCGCACCGACCTGGCACTGGCCGGCGCTGAAGAACGGTATTTGATGGTGCTGAAAAACCTGCCCCGCGGCCTGGCCGTGAATGCCCTGGCGGTGCAGGCGGCCTACAGCGAATATCAACAGCGTGCACTGGCGCGCGACAGCCTGCGCCGCATGTACATCGGCACCCTGACGCTGGCGCTCATCCTGGCCGTGTTTGCGGCGGTGCTGCTGGCCATCGTGCTCGGCAACCAGCTGGCGCGGCCACTGCTGCTGTTGGCCGACGGCGTGCGCCAGGTGGCCGCTGGCGACCTGACCGCCAAACCCGTGTTTGCCAGCGGCGACGAACTGGGCGGCCTGACGCGCAGCTTTGCCGACATGACGGCGCAGGTGCTTGAGGCGCGCACCCAGGTGCAGCGCGGCATGCAGCAGCTGGAAGGGGCCCGCACGCGGCTGCAGACCATTCTGGACACGCTGACGGCGGGTGTCATCGTCTTCAACCGCGAAGGCCAGATCGACACCGTGAACCCCGGCGCCACGCGCATCCTGCAGCGCCCGGTGTCGGCCTGGCGCGGCCGCAAGCTGTCGGAGTTT
>JAYUPP010000378.1:0-2991 GCA_043760045.1 Betaproteobacteria bacterium | reverse complement strand
CCGACACCGGCTTCGGCAACGCGCTGAACGTGCAGCGCACAGTGCGCGGGTTCGAACGCGCGGGGGCTGCGATGATTCAACTGGAAGACCAGACCTTCCCCAAACGTTGCGGCCATTTGGCGGGCAAACAAGTGGTCAGCAGCGCCGAGATGTGCGGCAAGTTGCGCGCCGCAGTTGACGCCCGCCACAGCAGCGCAACGCTGGTGCTGGCGCGCACCGACGCGCTGGCACTGGAAGGCCTGCAAGCCGCGCTCGACCGCGCCGAGGCCTACCTGGCCTGTGGTGCTGACGCGCTGTTCATCGAAGCCTTGCGCAGCCCCGCCCAGATGCAGGCCGCGTGCGCGCGCTTTGCACACCGCGTGCCGCTGCTCGCCAACATGGTGGAAGGCGGTCAGACACCGGTGGCCAGCGTTGAAGAGTTGGGGGCGCAGGGCTTCCGCATCGTCATCTTTCCGGGTGGCACCACGCGCGCGGTGGCGCACACGCTGGCCGCTTATTACGGCAGCCTGCGCGCCCACGGCAGCACGGCGCCGTGGCGCGACCGCATGCTGGACTTCGACGGCTTGAATTCCGTCGTCGGCACACCCGAACTGTTGGCACTGGGGCGGCGTTATGACGCGTCTTGACAGCGCCGCCGCCCAGGCACTGCTGCCGGGTTTCAACACGCACCGCCTGCGCTGCAACGGCGTGACGATTCACGCCCAAAGCGCCGGCAGCGGCCCGGCGTTGTTGATGTTGCACGGCTACCCGCAAACCCACGTCATGTGGCACCGCATCGCGCCGCAACTGGCGCGCCGCTACACCGTGGTGTGCCCTGACCTGCGCGGTTATGGCGATTCATCCAAACCACGCGGCCTGCCCGACCACAGCAACTATTCCAAACGCGTGATGGCCGCAGACATGGTGGCGCTGATGCAGAAGCTGGGCCACAGCCGCTTTCACCTGGTGGGCCACGACCGTGGCGCGCGCGTGGGCCACCGCCTGGCGCATGTCCACGGGCCGCAGGTGGTGCGTACTTTCACTGCCATCGACATTGCGCCCACGCTGGCCATGTTCGAGGCCACCGACATGGCTTTTGCACGCGCTTATTACCACTGGTTCCTGATGCTGCAGCCTGCGCCGCTGGCCGAAAAAATGCTAGCCCCGGTGGTGCCGTTTCACATCCTTTCCGGCAGCGGCCTCAGCGCCAAGGGCCTGCAGGCTTTTTCGAAAGCCGCGCTGGCCGAGTACGTGCGCGCTTTTGCCGACCCGCGCACGGTGCACGCCACCTGCGAGGACTACCGCGCCTCGGGCGGCATCGATCTGGAACACGACCGCGCCGACCGCGGCAAGAAGATCAGCATGCCGGTGCAGGTGCTGTGGGGAAAACGCGGCGTGGTCGGCACGCAGTTCGACTGCCTGGCCAGCTGGCGCAAGGTGGCGCGCAAGGTCAGCGGCCACGCGGTGGATTGCGGCCATTTCATCCCTGAAGAAAAGCCGGCGGAGACGCTGGCCGCAGTCAGCGCTTTCCTGGCGCTGCACGCAGACGCTTGACGAAGAAATTCACCGCCGCGCACACAGCACAATCACCGCATGCTCACCGTCAACAAACTCATCAACCAGTCACGCGGCCTGGCCAGCGTGCTGCTCAAACGTGCCACCACCCTTGAACTGGACTGGGACGTGCGACAAAAGAGCCGTTTCGACGCGGTGGACTCTGCCGGCCGGGCGCTGGGTGTGTTTTTGCCGCGCGGCACGGTGGTGCGGGGTGGTGATGCACTGGTGGCCGAAGACGGCACGCTGATCACGGTGGTGGCTGCGCCGCAGCCGGTGCTGGTGGTGCGCCACTGCAGCACACACGGCACGCCCTTCGACCTGATGCGCGCCGCCTACCACCTGGGCAACCGCCACGTGCCGCTGGCGCTGCAGCCCGACTGCCTGCTGCTGGAAAGCGACCCTGTGCTGGCCGACCTGCTGCGCAGCATGCACCTCATCGTCAACGAAGAAGTTGTCGCCTTCGAGCCGGAAAGTGGTGCTTATGCGGCTGCGCAGGGCCATGACCACGCGCCTGGGGTTCATGCCCACGGGCCTGCACACGATCATGCGCACGGGCACGCACACAAAGACGACGAGCGCGGGCACGAGCACAAGCACGACGGGCACGAGCACGGGCACGAGCACGGGCACGAGCGCAAGCACGACGAGCACGAGCACGCACCCGCGCCTGCACCCGTGCGCGGCAAGCCCGTCGCCATTGCTGTGCAAGGCGCCGCTGCACCCCATGTGCACGGCCCGGGCTGTGGTCATGACCATGACCACGGGCATGACCACCACCACTGACGCGCCCACCTCCGCCGCCACCCAGCTGCAACTGATGTGGTTGGCCTCACCCGCCTTGCCGGTGGGCAGTTTCAGTTACTCAGAAGGTCTTGAATCGGCGGTGGAAGCCGGCCACGTGCGCACCGAACAAGAGGCCGGTGACTGGCTGCTGCATCAACTGCAGCTGAACCTGGCGCGCTCGGACCTGCCGGCCGTAGCGCAGGCCCATCAGGCCTGGCGCGACTGGGCCGCGGCCGATACAGCAGCGGCCACACAAACAGGCGCCGCTGAAAGCTTGCAAGCCGTGAACAACTGGCTGCGGCAAACACGTGAAACGGCCGAAGTGCGGGCGCAGACTGAACAGATGGGTCGCTCGCTGCTGGACTGGTTGAAGAACGGCCTGCACAGCACCGACCCGCGCCTGGCGGTGCTGGCCAGTCTGCCCGGCACGCCGCTGTGGCCCACCACATTTGCGTTAGCCACGGTGTTGGCCGGCGCCAACGCACGCGATGCGTTGCTGGCTTACGCCTGGGGCTGGGCCGAGAACATGGCCCAGGCGGCGATGAAAGCCGTGCCGCTGGGCCAGGCTGCGGCGCAGCGTTTGCTTGCCAGACTGGCCGACAAAATACCCGCCGCAGTGAGCGGTGCGCTGGCCCTGCGCGACGACGAACGGCAGGCCTTCGCGCCGATGCT
>JAYUPP010000377.1:0-2992 GCA_043760045.1 Betaproteobacteria bacterium | reverse complement strand
CTGATGGTCTGCATCATGCCGCGCGGTGCTTCCAGCGCTTTGGCGCTGGCGGTGTAGCCGGCCTGCGCCAGCAGTGCGCTCATCAAGCCGGCACGCGCGGCGCCGCCCGGGTGGAAGGGTTTGGTCATGGTGCCGAACTGTTCGCGCATGCCGATGGGCTGTGACGCGGCGATGCCGAGCGCCATCGCGGTTTGCTGCACGTCCAGCTTCAGCAGCCGTGCGCAGGCGGCAGCCGCGCCCAGGGTGCCGGTGCTGCCGGTGATGTGCCAGCCGCGGTCGTAGTGTTCGGGGTACATCGCATTGCCCACGCGGCAGCTGACGTCCACGCCCAGCACCAGCGCGTCGATCAGTTCTCGGCCGCTGGCACCCCGGTGTTCGGCCAGCGCCAGCGCGGCGCTGGCCACCGGGCCGGCGGGGTGGATGATGGTTTTCAGGTGTGTGTCGTCGAAGTCGAAGGTGTGTGAGCTGATGCCGTTGATGAGCGCCGCGCTGGCCATGTCCACGCGAACGCTCTGGCCCAGCAGCGTGGCTTGCGGCGCCGGCTGCAGCACCTGCACCGCCGCCAGCGCGGCCTGTGCGGTTTCGTGCTGCGCCGCGCCCACAGCGCAGCCCACCCAGTTCATCAGTGTGCGGTGGGCTTCATGGTCAACGGCGTCGCTCCAGCCCCGGCTTTTGTGCGTGGCGACAAAGTTGGCCAGCGTGTGGGTGACGGCGGGTGCGTGGTGGTCGGCGGTGACTTGGGTGTTGCGGGCCATGGGTGCTTTCAGAGGGGGATCAGAAGCCGTTCGCCTTGAGCTTGTCGAAGGGTTGCGGCAGGTGAGACGGGGCTTCCTTCGACAAGCTCAGGACAGCCGGAGACACAGGTTCAGCGCGAGGAAAAAACTTGTCCGCAGCTCACGCGTCCAGCGTGATGTTCCGCGCCTTGGCCAGCGCCGTCCAACGCTGGATGTCAGCGCGCACAAAAGCGCCGAACTGCTCTGGGCTCATGGCACGCGGCTCCAGTGCTTCGATGGACAACTTTTCGCGCAGCTCGGGCAGCGCCAGCGTGGTGGCCAGCGTTTCGTTCAATTGTTTGACCACCGCGGCCGGCAAACCCGCCGGGCCCATCACGCCGTACCACTGCTGGGCATCAAACCCCTTGAAGCCGGCTTCGTCCAGCGTCGGCAGGTCTTTGAAGAGCGGGTGGCGCGCCAGGCCGGTAACGGCCAGCGGCCGCACGCGGCCCGAACGGATGTGCGGCACGGCGGCTGCCAGGCCCGGAAACATGGCCTGCGTCTGGCCGCCGATGAGGTCGGTGAAGGCCGGTGCTATGCCCCGGTAAGGGATGTGCACGATGAAGGAGTTCACCTGCTGCTTGAACAGTTCCATCGTCAGGTGTGTCAATGAACCGGGCCCGGCCGACCCGTAGCTGAGCTTGCCGGGGTTCTTGCGCAGATATTCCACAAACTCTTTCAAGTTGTTCACGGGCACATGGGCATTCACCACCAGCACGTTGGGCGTGCCACCGATCATGCCCACCGGCGTGAAGTCTTTCACCGCGTCGTAGGGCAGTTTGCGCGTGGCCGGGCTGGTGCCATGGGTGGCCACATAACCCTGCATCAGTGTGTAGCCGTCGGGTGCGGCGCGCGCGGTTGCCTGGCACGCAATCGTGCCGCCGCCGCCGCTTTGGTTGTCCACCACAAAGGTCTGCTTCAGAACCTGGCCCCAGCGCTCGGTAACGGTACGGCCCACCATGTCGCTGCCGCCGCCGGCAGCCACCGGCACGATGTAGCGGATGGGTTTGCTCGGGAACGGGGCGGCGGCAGCGGTCTGCGCTTTTGCGGCCCAAGGCGCCAGGCCCCACAGTGCGGGTGTGGCCTGCAGCAGCGTGCGTCGTTTCATCATGGTTTGATTCTCCGGTTGACAGGGGTTGCAGCAGGCACGTCCAGCGTTGTCAAGAGCCGCTGGCGACCCTGCAGCACATGGGCCTGCGCCAGCTTGTTGGCTTTGTCCTTTGCACCCGAAAGGATTGCTGCCCAGATGCGGCGGTGCTCACCGTTTGAGCGCCGCATGTTGGTGCTGGCGTTGAAGTAGCGGCGGCGGAACAGGTGCAGTTCCTTGGCGTGGTCTTCATAGGCCTGCTGCGCACGCCGGTTGTGCGCCAGGCGCAGCAGCAGGGCATGAAAATTCAGGTTCTGCACGTAGTAGGCCTGGCCGTCGCCCTGTTCGCAGGCACTGTCCATGCCGTCCAGCAGGCGTTCACCTTCTGCACGTTCTGCGTCGTCCAGGTGGTCGCAGGACTGTTGGGCCGCAAAGCCGAACAGCAGGGCACGCAGCTCGTAAATTTCGGCCATTTCGCGCACCGAGATTTCGCGCACAAACACGCCCCGGTTGGGCACCGCCACCACGAGGCCTATGCCCGAGAGCACGCGTATCGCTTCGCGTATGGGCCCACGGCTGGTGCCCATGCGCAGCGCCAATGCCGCTTCGTTCAGGCGTTCGCCTGGGGCCACGTCGCCGCTGTAAATCAACTGCTGAAGCTGTTCGGATATGCCGTGGGCCAGGCCCAGCTCGGGCCGGGGTGCGCGTGTTTTTGCCAGGCCTGAAACCGGGCCGGATGCGGGTTCCTTGGCAGCGGCAGCTCGGGTGCTCATGGGGCAGTGATGCTAGCGCAGGCGGGGCTGTTTGGGGGCATCCAAGTGTTTGCGATAAGTCGTGAAGTGTTGACACTTTGTGCTGCGGAGGGGACACTCGCTTTCGCACTTACGGCCCGCCCGGTGGGCCCTGCGTCACCCGCACCGCGCCCCTCGCCACCCCGCCCCATGCCCCACATACCTGCTTCCAGCGCGCTGGCGCGGTTTCGTGTCATCGACCTGACGCAGGTGCGCGCCGGCCCCACTGCGTGCCGGCAGCTGGCCGACTGGGGCGCTGATGTCATCCAGGTGCAGATGCCCGAACACATGCGCGGCGACGACACGCTGGGCGGCCAGGACGGCAGCGACTACCAGTACAC
>JAYUPP010000376.1:0-2993 GCA_043760045.1 Betaproteobacteria bacterium | reverse complement strand
CGCTGCCCAGCAGCGCAGGCACCACCACCAGCACCCGGTGCTCCGGCGGTATGCCGCCGGCCAGAGCCAGGCGTGGCAGGTGTTGGGGCGGCAGCGATTCACTGATCAAGCGGTTGACCAACGCCACCACGGCCTCGGACGCCGGCCCCAACAACAAAAGTGCCACAACCCAGTTGGCCCAGCCCGTGCCCATCGGGTCTGGCACCACCGCCAGCAGCACCGCCGCGGTGAGCGCGGCCAAGCTGAACAAATAGACCGGCAGCGCAACACGCGGCGCAGCCCAGACCCGCGCACGCCACCAGCGGTCGCGCAGGCCCAGGGCCGGCGCCAGCTCGCGCCGCCCCGGGCCCTGCAGCCAGTGCTGCGCGGTGTGCTGCATCGCCGCCGGTGGATCGTGCGCAGTGCCTGCAGCCTGCGGCGTGCTTGAAGCCTGCAGCGTGCTTGAAGCCTGCAGCGTGCTTGCATGTTGCGTGGCAGCTGCATCACCTGCGGGCGCCGGCGCCTGCGCCATCAGCCTCAGCAGTTCACGCGCCACGTCCTGTTCGCTGCGCCGGCTGCGTCGGGCCAGGCTTTCTATGCCGTGCAAGGTCTGGTCGCGGGTGGCGCTGTCTTCGGCCGCAAACAGCGGCGCCGCCAAGACTTGGCGCATCAGGTTGCTGCCGCGAGCCACGATGTCGGGCCAGTCGGCGCTGGCAATGGCACGCAGCGACGTGACGGCGTTGCTGACACTCAGGTTGTCGGCGGTCTGGTCGGCACTGTGCTGGGCTTGCAGTGCCGGGGCATCGGGCAGCGCGGTTTGCAGCCACGCCAACACCTCGGCAGAGGCCCGCACGGCGGGCACCGCCACGCGGTCCTGCAGTCGCTGCGCCAACTTGGCCAGGAACACGGGAGCCACCGCCCGTGTCTGCAACTCGGCCACCAGTTCTTGCAGCATGGGCACCGTCAGTTGCGGGGCGCGGTCACAACACAGATTGGCCAACCCGCGTGCCGCCTTGTGGCTGGCCAGGCGCTCGGCCAGGCGACGCAGGTTTTCCACCAGCACTACGCGCAGCGTGGTCGGCAGTGCCCACATCTCACTCAGGTTCAGGGCCCGGCTGTCTTGGTAGGCGATCAGGTAGCGCAGCAGCAGGTCCTCGTCGAACGCGCTGTCGGTGTGGGCCACAAAAGCCCAAGCCACACCATAGACCCGGGGCAGGCCGGCCAGCGGCTCGCTCAGGAGCACCGGCAAGGCCCGGAAATAACTGCGCGGCAGGCCTTCGTGCACCGCCTTGAGCTGGGCTTCGATGAGGTGAAAGTTGTCCAGCAGCCATTCGGCCGCCGGGCTGACGTCGTGGCCGGTGGCGGCTTGCGCGCCGATGTAGGCATGGGCGTGGCGCAGCATCAAGACATTGCTGCGAAAGCGCGGAAAGAAGCTGGCGTGTTCGGCCTGCAGCAACGCTGCGTCGTGGGTCAGGCCCAGGCTGCGGCCATGCTGCGCAAATCGCTCGGGACCGAAGATCTCGGAGCGAATGGGCGGCAACACGGCACCCTGGGTCGGGTCCAGCAAGAACAACAGCGCCTGGGGCGCGTCGGGCACCAGGCGCTGCAAAGCCGAGATCGACATGGTCTAGAACAGCATCAGCAGGCCACCGAGCACCACAACCAAGACGGCCAGCGTGCTTACAAAACGGGGCGCCACCCAGCCGTGCACCGCCTGCACGCCGCGCTGCAAAGCCTGCAGTCGCCGGCGGTCCGAGCTGCACTGCTGCAGGTGATCGCCCAGCGCCGTCAACTCCATCGGAGAGGTGTCGGCGCTGTGGCCATAGGACGACGTGCTCCAGCGTGGACCACCGCCCAAGGCGGGGTCCACCTCTGCGCTGGCGCCTGCGTGGGCGTTCGCGCCGGCGTTGGCACTCAAGCTCATGGTGCTCACTTCAACGGGTGCCTGACACTTCCAGCTCGACCCGGCGGTCGGGCTGCAAGCAAGCGATCAGCGTGGCGTTGGCGGTCTTGCCTTTGCAATCTTCGGGCTTGGTCACGGGTGAACTTTCGCCCACCGCTACCGTCTTGATCTTGGCGCCGTCCACACGCCCGCTTTGCGACAGGTACTGCTTGACGGCTTCAGCCCGCTGCATCGACAGCTTCTCGTTGTAGGCCGTGCTGCCCAGGCGGTCGGTGTGGCCTTCAATCGTGACGGAGTCAAAGTTGGTGCCGGCCAATTCGGCGGCAAAGGTGTCCAGCGCGGCGCGGCCTGCAGGCTGAACGGTCGAGGCGTCAAAGCCAAAGAGCGACTCAGCCGAGTAGCTGACGCGGCGCAGCGGCACCACCACGGGAGCGGGCGGCGGCGGTGCCACGACCACCACCACTGGCGCTGGGGCAGGAGCCGCCACCACCACCGGCTCGGGCATCGGCGCTGGCGCATACACCGGCTCGGGCGCCACGTAGGCTGCGCGGGGCGCCGGCGCGGCGCTGCGGCCAAACGGGAAGACCAGGCTGACCGAGTACAAACGAACCTTGCCGCGGCTGCCCGAAGCGTCGTCGACCCGGTATTCCTCGGCTTCACCGCGCATCATGAAAGAGTCGCTGAAAGCGTATTGCATGCCCAGGCCCACCTTGGGCGTGGCCTTGCGTTCGCTGGGGCTGGGGTTGGGCGACGTGACCGCGCCCGTACCGGCGTAATTGGAGCGTGTGCGGGTGTAGGCGGCACCGGCGCGACCCAGCAGCGCGAAGTTCTGGCTCACCGGCAAGGTCAACACCAGGTCCGCGTTAGCGCCCTGGGCGCGAATCTCACCGCTCAGCGAGCCAGTCGGCAAGGTGCTGTTCTGGAAGCGATACTCGCCCAGGTTGAAGTAGCCCACTTCCATGCCCAGGTAGCGGTTGAACTGGCGGCCGAAAAACACCTTGTAGCCCTTGTCGCGGCGGTCGCCGGTGATGCTGTAGTTGGTGAAGCCACCCACGGGCGCCGGGCCGATGTTGGCGTTGCTCAGGGCCTGGTCGTTGAAGACACCGCGGGT
>JAYUPP010000375.1:0-7687 GCA_043760045.1 Betaproteobacteria bacterium | reverse complement strand
GTGCAGCACCGCGCCGGCTTGCTGCAGCTGCAGCAGCGCCAGGCCGGCCAGAGCACCGCTGGCGGGAAAAGCTGCGAAGTTGGGGTTGGGGGAGGTGGGGGAGGTGGGGGAGGTGGGGGCAGTCAAGGTGGTGCTTTCAATGCAGTGTTATCAAGGCGTGATCACACGCGGGTCCGCAGGGGTGTCGTAGAGTGCCAGCACGTCGGCGGCGCGGTGGGTCAGCACCAGTCGTTGGTTAACGTATCCCTTGTCGGTGATTTCGCCGTTCGCGGTGTTGGGGCCACCCGCAAGCGGCAGCAGGCGGGCCGGGGTTTGTGAAGAACCGCCACCTTCGGCTTTCAGCGCACGCAGGCCCTGGGCCAGCTTCAGCGCCACCTGTTCAGGCGGCAGCGCCCGTGCGGCGTCGTTCAAAAAAACCAGCGCGCCAATTTCACTGCGGTCGTGCCCCGTGATCACCACGTCTTGTACATAAGGCGCCAAGGCTGACACCACACGCACCCGCAACGTGCCCACGCTGACCCAGGTGCCGCTGGTGAGCTTGAAGTCTTCAGCCACACGGCCGTTAAACACCACGCCTTGCAGCGGGTCGGCTTCGTCTTTCAGGTAGCCGGCGTCGCCCATGCCGTAGTAGCCGTCGTCGTCAAAAGCCGCCGCCGTGGCTTCGGGGTTGTTGCGGTAGCCGGGGAAGATGTGGTCGCCCTTGACGCGCAATTCCAGCTTGCCCCCGATGGGCACAAACTTCAGGCTCACGCCTGGCATCGGCAGGCCGATGACGCCGGGCTCGCTGATGTGCCAGTTCACAAAAGTGTTGGCCGGTGCGGTTTCGGTGCTGCCCCAGGAAGTGGTCAGCCACAGCGGTTCACCGCGCACGCGCTGAGCGAGCGTTTGCAAGCGCTGCCAGGTGGACAGCGGCATGCCCGAGCCGGCATAAAACATCATGCGCAAAGGGCCCAGAAACCGGCGCGCCAGGGCTTCGTCGGCTTCCAGCGCCGGCAGCATTTTCTCGAAGCCTTGCGGCACGTTGAAATACACCGTGGGCTGCACGCCCTGCGTGGGGTGGCGCAGATGCGCCAGCGTCTTGTCGATCAGCCCCGGCAGCGGCCGGCCGTCGTCGATGTACATGCAGCCGCCGCTCTTCAGCACCATGTTCGTGTTGTGGTTGCCGCCGAAGGTGTGGCTCCAGGGCAGCCAGTCCAGCAGCACCGGCTTTTCGGTTTCCAGAAAACGCAAGGTCTGCGCCAGCATCTGCTGGTTGGCGCACAGCATGCGGTGGGTGTTGATCACCACCTTGGGCTGGCCGGTGCTGCCGCTGGTGAGCAGGAATTTGGCATGGGTGTCGGGCGTGATGGCATTAAAGGCCTGCATCACGGCGGGTGTTTCCGGGGTGCTTTGCAGATCGGCAAAAGCCGTGGCGCCGGCCGCGCCCGCATCCGCTTGTGAGCCTGCTTGTGCGCCTGCTTGTGCGCCTGCTTGTGAGCCTGCTTGTGAGCCTGCTTGCGCGCCTGCTTGCGCGCCTTCATAAATTCCAGCGCCGTGGCTGAACACCACCCGGGTCTGGATGGGCGCGCCGCGCAGGGCAGGGCCGTAGACTGCGGCATCAGACGCGTAGACCAGCGCCGGGTCCAGCGTTTGCAGAATGCCGTGAATGCGACTGAAGTTGCCGCCGGCCAGCCGGCAGTAGGCGCTGGAAACGGTGCACACCGTGCGGCCGATGTGCTGCGCGGCCAGCAACAGCACCATGTGATCGAGTGTGTTGTCGCTGAGCACCACAACGGGTTTGCCCGGCGCCAGTTGCAGGTTCAATAGGCCCTGTGCAACGGCACCCACCTGCCGCCGCAGTGCGCCGTAATTCAGCCGGCGCCAGTCGGTTTCACCGCCGCTGTAAACAGGTTCTGCAAAGGCCAGCGCAGCGGGCGTGTGCAGCGCCCAATGTTCGAGCCAGACACCCACGCAGCGCGCGTAAGGCGCCAGCGGCTCGGGGTGGTTCAGCACATAAGCGCCGCCACCCAACTGCGTGCGCAGGGTTTGGCGCGGTGCCAGCAGTTGCGGGTTGTCAAGGAAGCTGGCGGGCATGGGGCATTCCAGTGCGGGGGCTGCTGCCGGGCCTGCGGTGGCAGACTGGCTCATCAACAAGTTCCATACACATCTGTATGTGTTTGAATGACGATGTTAGCCACGCCACGCCTTCAAAGACCTGGTGAAAACGCGCACTTCCATACAGCACTGTCTGGCATCATGGTGGCGGCTTCGACGTCACCCGCATCTTGCGAATCGACCTGCCCATGCCTTCCCGACCTGCATCCGCAAGCAAAACAACACCCAGCGCTGCACCCGCCAGCACACGGCGCCGGCGCCGTGCCATCGCCGCCGACGTGCGCAGCACCTTGCTGCCCGAGCACTGGATAGCCGCCGCCACTGAAGTGCTGGTGGACCAGGGCATCGACCATGTCAAGGTGGACCTGCTGGCCACGCAGCTGGGCGTGACACGCGGTAGTTTTTACTGGCACTTTCGCGACCGCCAAGACCTGTTGCGCCGCGTGCTGCAAGCCTGGAGCGAGGTGACCACGCAGCAGCTGACGCGCCGCCTTGAAACTGCGCATGCCAGCCCCGCGCAACAACTGCGCGATGTGATTTCACTGCCGTTTCGGGGCCGCGCGGCGGCGCGCGCCGCGCGCATCGAACTGGCCATACGCGCCTGGGCGCGGCGTGACGCCATGGCGCGCCAGGCGGTGGACGACAGCGACGCAGCGCGGCTGGCCTATCACCGCCAGGTGTTCCAGGCGCTCGGCTTTGGCGACCACGAAGCGGCCGTGCGGGGCTTCATTCTTTACAGCTATGAAGTGGCCGAGTCGGTGCTGTCACGCCAGGGCACGGTGGCCCAAAAGCAGGCGCGCAGTGCTTTTGTCGAACGGCTGGTGCTGCAGCCGCTGAAATAGCGTTGCTGCCCCTGGCGGCCACTTTCTGCGCCGGCCGGGGCGCGGCATCGATGTTTGAAGTTAGGCCAGCACCTGCAGCAGCCACTGCTGCAGCGCCCGCACTTCTTCGATGCACACCGAATGTTCCATCGGGTATTGCTGCCACTGCACCGGCTGGTTCAGGCCCAGCAGCACGTCGCGCCCGGCCGCACCGCGGGCGAGCGGCACCACGCCGTCGCTGCTGCCGTGGGCTAAAAACACCGGGGTGCTGGCATTGGCAGCGTGGCGCTCTGCGGCTGTGGTGTCGGCCAGTGGCAGGTAACCCGACAAGCCGGCCAGCCCGGCCAGCTTTTGGCTGTGCCGCAGCCCGGCGCCCAGCGTGATGGCGCAGCCCTGTGAAAAACCGGCCAGCACGATGCGGTGCGACGGCACGCCGCGTTCGGCTTCACGGTGCAGCAGCGCCTGCACGTCGGTGAACGACTGGCGCAGGCCGGCGGTGTCTTCGCGCCGCACCAGGTCGGCGCCCAGGATGTCGTACCAGGCACGCATCTCGTGGCCGCCGTTGATGGTCACCGGCCGCACCGGCGCACGCGGAAACACAAACCGCACGGGGCCGACGGCCGACAGCCGCAGCTCGTCGGCCATCGACAGGAAATCGGTGCCGTCAGCGCCCAGTCCGTGCAGCACGATGATGGTGGCGCGCGGGGCGCTGCCGGGGTTCAGTTCGATGGTTTGCAGTGTCATTGCGTTTTGCAGTTAGGGCGGTGACAGGAAGGGGCTGGGTGGGTTCGGCTGCCAGGGTGCGGAGCCGGCATGAATCCAGGGCGAATCAGACCGCCATCAAGCGTAGTTCAAGCCCATCGCGCCGCGCACATCCTTCATCGTCTGGCGCGCCACGGTGCGCGCTCGTTCGGTGCCCATCTCCACGATCCAGTGCACCTGCTTGGGGTTGCTCAAGTACGTTTCTGCGCGTTCGCGCCACGGCTGCTGCTCTTGTATGACGGCGTCGATCACCGGCTGTTTGCAGTCCAGGCAACCGATGCCCGCTGTTTTGCATCCCTGCACCACCCAGTCTTGTGTGGCGGCGTTGCTGTACAGCTTGTGGAATTGCCAGACGGGGCACTTTTCAGGGTCGCCGGGGTCGGTGCGGCGGGCGCGTGCCGGGTCGGTCACCATGCCGCGTATTTTCTTCGTTACTTCGGCCGGCTCGTCACGCATCAGCACGGCGTTGCCATAGCTTTTGCTCATCTTGGTGCCGTCCAGGCCGGGCAGGCGCAGCACTTCGGTGTGCAGCGCTTCGGGCTCGGTGAGGATGCTTTTGCCGCTGCCCTTGAGGTGGCCCAGCAGCAGCTCGCTGTCGTCGCTGGTCCACCCTGCGGTTTGCGTCGCCGCTTTTTTCAGGATGTTTTCGCCTTTCGCCCAGGCCTCGGCGCTGCCGGTCTCGCCGTAAGCCTTGCGCTGTTTTTCGTAGTACCGGGCGTCGTCTTTGCCCAGCTTGGCCAGCGCGGCGGCCACCAGCGCTTCGTCTTTCGATGAGCGGCCGTACAGGTTGTTGAAACGGCGTGCCACCTCGCGTGTCAGTTCCACATGTGAACTTTGGTCTTCACCCACTGGCACCTGGTTGGCTTTGTAGATCAGGATGTCGGCCGCCTGCAGCAGCGGGTAGCCCAAAAAGCCGTAAGTCGCCAGGTCGCGGTCTTTCAGCTTTTCCATCTGGTCTTTGTAGGTGGGCACCCGTTCCAGCCAACCGAGCGGCGTGCCCATGGCCAGCTCGTGAAGAGCTCGGCGTGTTCGGGCAGGCGGCTTTGAATGAAGATGGTGCTGCGTTCGGGGTCCAGCCCGGCGGCCAGCCAGTCAACCACCATGTCGTAGACATAACGCTCCAGCACCTCGCGTTCTTCGTAGTGCGTGGTCAGCGCATGCCAGTCGGCCACGAAGTAGAAGCAGTCGTGTGTGTCCTGCAGCCGCACCCAGTTTTTCAAGGCGCCGTGGTAGTGGCCCAGGTGCAGCGCGCCGGTGGGGCGCATGCCGGATAAAACGCGTGGTCGCATGGCGGGTGTTGGCTTTGAGGTACTGAAGGGCTGGCATTGTCTCAGGCAGGCGCTGCACTAGACTGCGGCCCGCCATGAACACCGCGCCGCTGCCATCTGCCCAAGCCACGCAACGCATCGTTGTTTTGATATCGGGCCGGGGCTCGAACATGCAGGCCATCGTTCAGCGTTGCAAAGAACAGCACTGGCCGGCAAAGGTGGTGGCGGTGCTGGCTGACAGGCCCACAGCGGCGGGCCTGGCCTTTGCGCAGGCGCACGGCATCGCCACCGGCGTGGTGGACTACCAAGCACACGCCGACCGCGCCGCCTTCGACAACACACTCGCTGCCGCGATTGACGCCCACCAGCCCCACCTGGTGCTGCTGGCCGGCTTCATGCGCATCCTGGGCGCGGCTTTTGTGCGGCGTTACGAAGGCCGGCTGCTGAACATCCACCCTTCGTTGTTGCCCGCGTTCCCGGGCCTGCACACACACCGGCGCGCGTTGCAGGCCGGTTGCCAGGCGGTGGGTGCCACGGTGCACTTCGTGACGCCCGAGCTCGACCACGGCCCCATCGTGATGCAGAGCGTGGTGCCGGTGCACCCCGGCGACGATGAACACTCGCTGGCGGCGCGGGTGTTGGCAACCGAACACGTGATCTACCCGCAAAGCGTGCGCTGGTTTGTGCAGGGCTTGCTGAAGGTGGAAGAAGGGCGGGTGCGGCAGGCCGACGGGGTTTCGCAGGTGTTGATCTGATGCGTTTGATCTGGCGGGTGTGGCCTGACGGATGTGATCTGACGCGTTTGAAGGCTGTGTGGGGGTGGGCCGGATAATCGCCCCCATGCATCCCAACGCCCTGCTGGACCTCACCACCGAACTGCTGCGTTCGGTTCTCGCTTTCGACGCCCCGGCCGACGGCCTGGTGTCGATGTTTTTCCGCAAGCACCGCGACCTGGGCCCGCGTGAACGCCACACGCTGGCCGAAACCACTTACACGGTGCTGCGCCAGAGGTTGTTGTTCAATCATCTGGCGCAAAGTGGCCACGGCCCGCTGGAGCGGCGCCTGGCGCTGCTGGGCTGGCAGGGCAACGAAGGTTTCCTGCGCGGCGCGCTGAAACCCGAAGAGCAAAAATGGCTGGCTGAGGCGGCGCTGGTGGAGCGCAGCACCTTGCCCGAGAAACTGCGTCACAACCTGCCCGACTGGCTGGCCAACCCGCTGCGCGAAGCGCTGGGTGACGGGCCTGAAGGCGGCTTCTGGCCGCTGGTGCAGACGCTGGCTGAAGGCGCGGCGCTGGACTTGCGCGTGAACCTCATCAAGGGCAAGCGTGAAGAGGCCCAGCAAACGCTGCAGGCCGCCGGCATTGAAGCGCTGGCCACGCCTTTTTCACCCTGGGGCTTGCGCATCCAGGGCAAGCCGGCACTCAACAAGCTGCCGCTTTTTATAGGCGGCAGCATTGAAGTGCAAGACGAAGGCAGCCAATTACTGGCGCTGATCACCGACCCCAAACGCGGCGAAATGGTGGTCGACTTTTGCGCCGGTGCCGGTGGCAAAACACTGGCGCTGGGCGCGGCCATGCGCAACGCAGGGCGTTTGTATGCTTTTGACGTCTCGGGCCACCGGCTTGATGCGCTGAAACCGCGCCTGGCGCGCAGCGGCCTGAGCAATGTGCACCCGGCGCAGATAGCCCATGAACGCGACGAGCGCATCAAACGCCTGGCCGGCAAGATCGACCGTGTGCTGGTGGACGCACCTTGCTCAGGCCTGGGCACACTGCGCCGCAACCCTGATTTGAAATGGCGCCAGAGCCCCAAAGCCCTGGAAGAATTGCGCGTCAAACAAGCCGCCATCCTGGCCAGCGCAGCCCGTTTGCTCAAACCCGGTGGGCGCCTGGTGTATGCCACCTGCAGCTTGTTGGCTGCAGAAAACGAAGCGATCGCCGAGGCCTTCAACACCGAACAGGGGGCGCTGTTCCAGCCGCTTGCAGCGCAACAGGCGCTGCAAGCAGCCCATGTGGAAAGGGCTGCTGAGCTGGTGCAGGGGCCCTATTTGCGCCTGTGGCCGCACCAGCACGGCACCGATGGCTTTTTTGCGGCGGTGTGGACCCGAAGTTGACGTAGAGGTCTGGGCGAGCATTGAAAACACGCTATCTGGCGCCAATCTGCAGCCAACGTCTGGAGATTTGTGATGGCAGTCGCTACGAATGACGGCCAAACACAGCCTTTGGTTTTGTCGGGCTATTGCATGCCCGGCCCTACAATGCCCGCGCGGGCTTAGTGCCGCATAAGGAATGACGGATGGATTCGATAGGCTCAATCGGCAATGCTTTGCTCAACGGTCTTGCCGAGGGGTGGCTGCAATGGTCCTGGTGGCAGGTTCTGGCGTTCACGCTGGTTGTCACGCACATCACGATCAGCGGTGTCACCATTTTCCTGCACCGGGCGCAAGCGCACCGCGCACTCGACTTGCACCCCGTGGTGTCGCACTTCTTCCGCTTCTGGTTGTGGCTGACCACCGGCATGGTGACCAAAGAGTTTGTCGCCGTGCACCGCAAACACCATGCCAAATGTGAAACCGAAGAAGACCCGCACAGCCCGCAACAAAAAGGTCTGAAGGCGCTGTTGCTGACCGGTGTTGAGCTCTACCGCGTGGAAGCGGTGAATCCGGAAACGCTGGCCAAGTTTGGCCACAACACACCCGCCATGCGACCACGCGTTTTATCCGGCATGCGCCCCACCGGCGCGC
>JAYUPP010000374.1:0-2999 GCA_043760045.1 Betaproteobacteria bacterium | reverse complement strand
ATGGTGCCGCTGGCGTCGATCAGGCCGTCCTGGCCGTGGCTGGTGTAGGGGTCCAGGGCGACGTCGGTCAGCAGGCCGAGCTCGGGAAACCGGCGCTTCAACTCGCGCACCGCACGCGGCACCAGGCCCTCGGCATTCAGCGCCTCGCCGCCGTCGGGCGTCTTCAGAGCTGGATCGATCACGGGAAACAGCGCCATCACCGGCACACCGAGCTCGAGGCATTGCTCGGCCTGCGGCAACAGGCGATCGATCGACAGTCGCTGCACGCCCGGCATCGAGATCACGTCCTCGGACCGCTGCGAGCCGTCAAGCACAAACACCGGATAGAGCAAGTCGGCGCTTGAGAGCTGGTTCTCACGCACCATCGCGCGGCTGAATGCGTCACGACGCAGGCGGCGCGGTCGGCTCGCGGGATAGGGAGGCAGCGGCGGTGTGGACATGGCATCGGTGGATGGGTCAGTCGCAACCGCCCGCCGCGGCCGGCGTCGACTTCGGCAACCGGTGACGGGGCAGTTACAAGCGACGCACGCTCTGCTAAAGTGGCCCGCGAATGATAGCTGCAAGGCTGTTGTTCCCTGCTTTTCCTCCCTGAGCAGGTGCCTTAACGTGATGACAGCGGTAAGGCTTGCAGGCCCCGGCTTTACGCCGGGGCCTTTTTTTGGCCCCCACATAATGCGCCCATGAGCAGCAGCGTCCTGTGGATCAAGGCCTTACACATCGTGTTTGTGGCCAGCTGGTTTGCCGGCCTCTTCTACCTGCCGCGTTTGTTTGTCAACCTGGCGATGGTGCCGGCTGACAGCCACGCTGAACGCGAACGCCTGCTGCTGATGGCGCGAAAGCTCTACCGCTTCACGGGCTTATTGATGCTGCCCGCGCTGGCGCTGGGTTTGTGGTTGTGGCTGGGTTATGGCGTGGGCAAGGGCAGCGGCTGGTTGCCGGCCAAACTGGTGCTGGTGCTGGGCGCCATTGCTTATCACCACATGTGCCGCCAGTTGCTGCGCAGTTTTGAGCAAGGCAAAAACCGGCACAGTCAGCGCTGGTTCAGGGTTTTCAACGAGGTCTCGGTGCTGCTCTTTGCAGCCACCGTGGTGCTGGTGGTCGTCAAACCCTTCTAAAGCCGCTATGAGGCGTTGGCTCGCCAGACGTTCATATGCAAGTTCCCGGCTGAGGGCACTGCCATGCAGCATGAGAGTTAGGGTGTAGCCCGTGCCAGCCCAATTGGCGCCATCACCCCGCCCCTGGAGTTCGGCCACCTGGTTGGCGCTGAGCTTTGCCATGCTGGTGCTGTACGCCAGCCTGTTTCCTTTCGAAGGCTGGCGCTGGCCGCCCGGTCAAGACCTGCGGGTCTTGCTGGCGCTGCCCAGTTCGCGTTACCGCGACAACTTCGACGTCTGGGCCAATCTGGTGGGCTACATGCCCCTGGGGGCGCTGATGACGGTGGCCGCACGGCGCAGCGGGTGGGGCAACCGCGCCACGCTGGCTGCGGTGCTGCCGGCGGGCGCGCTGTTGTCTTACGGCTGCGAAGTGCTGCAGCAATTTGTGCCGGGGCGCGTGCCCTCGCTGGACGACTGGGTGACCAACGCTGCCGGCAACGCCGCCGGCGCGCTGCTGGCGCTGAGCCTGCATCAAACAGGCTGGGTAGACCGCTGGCAGCATTTCAGGAACCGCTGGTTTGCAGGTGACGCTGCATTTGCATTGGCGCTGTTGGCCTTGTGGCCGGTGGGATTGCTGTTCCCGAGCCCCGTGCCCCTGGGGCTGGGCCAGGTGGGTGAGCGTCTGCGCGCAACCCTGGCTGAAACCCTGGCCGATGTGCCCTGGGCTGCATCGGCTTATGAACTGCTGGCCGTGCCGGCCGAGGGCTCGGCAGCGATGGGTGCTTTGGCGCAAGTTTTGATCGTCGCTTTTGGACTGTTGTCACCGTGCCTGGTGGCTTATTCGGTGGTGGCACCGGGCTGGCGCCGCTTGACGCTGGCGGTGGGCACGCTGGTGGTGGGCAGCGCCGCCATGACCCTGTCCACGCTGCTGAATTTCGGGCCCTGGCATGCCCTGGCCTGGGCGTCGCCCATCGCCACCTTCGGCATGGCGCTGGGTGCCGTGGTGGCTTTGCTGCTGATGCCGCTGTCGCGCAGGCTGGTAGCGGGCCTGGGCCTGGTGTGCCTGACCGGCCTGGTGGTGGGGGTGGCACACGCGCCCGAGAACCCCTACTTTGCACAAACCCTGCAGTCCTGGGAGCTGGGCCGTTTCGTGCGCTTTCATGGTCTGGCGCAGTGGGTCGGCTTGCTGTGGCCCTACGCAGCCATGGCCTGGTTGTTGGCCCGGCTGGGCCAGCGGGGTGACACGCAGCGACTGCGCTGAAGCCGTAACCACGCACCGGGTTCGCAACACCGTGTTGGCAACCAGGCACTGCCTACAATTGAAGCAATGAGTTACTACAAACACCACATTTTCTTCTGCCTGAACGAACGCAAAAGCGGCGAAGCCGCGTGCGCTCAACACGACGCCCAGGCCGCCTTTGACCACTGCAAAAAGCGTGTGAAAGCCGCCGGTTTGGCCGGCCCCGATGGCACCCGTGTCAACAAAGCCGGCTGCCTGGACCGCTGCGCCGGTGGCCCGGTGGCGGTGGTCTACCCCGAAGGCACCTGGTACACCTATGTGGACCAGCACGACATCGACGACATCGTCGAGCAGCACCTGATGAAGGGCGAGGTGGTGCAGCGCCTGCTGCTGCCGCCCAGCGTGGGCCGATGAACCCTGCCACCGTGCACAGCATGGTGCAAGGCCCTGCCGGCACGCTGCAGTGTGCGCTGGACCACCCCCTCGCCGGCAGCCCCGACACCGGTGTGCTGGCGTTGTTGTGCCACCCGCACCCGCTGCACGGCGGCACGATGGACAACAAGGTGGTGCAGACGCTGGCGCGCGCCTTGCTGCAGCTGGGTTGCACCACGCTGCGCTTCAACTTTCGGGGCGTGGGCACTTCGCAGGGCAGCTGGGGCGAAGGC
>JAYUPP010000373.1:0-7697 GCA_043760045.1 Betaproteobacteria bacterium | reverse complement strand
CCGTTCGCTTTGGCGCGGGCCAGTTCGGCCATCACTTCGGCGCGGGTGAGCCCGGCGCTGGCGCTCGTTGGAGCGCTGGTCTGCTGCGCGAACGCCACAGAACTGAGCAACAGCAATGCGGCACTGGTGATTGAATTGAATTTCAACATGACAAATCTCCTGGATGAACTGCCAAACTGAACTGAAGAGTGCCCCCTCGATCTGTTTGAGTGCAAGGCACGGTGAGCGGCTTGGTAGTCCGTGGCACCAAAGGCATTGCATGAAATCGCGTCTTTTTCCGCCACGCGTCGTTGCATTCCCTTGCCGCACTGCCCGTGCGGCTGCGGGTCTGCGCCCAGGGTTGCGAAAACAGCAATCGATTTCATTTGGTAATGCCTTTGGTGAAACGAACTACCAGTGCCACACTGAAACGGCGTGACGTGAATTCACGACGCGCCGAGGCTGAATGGGAAGGAACGCGCGGCCGTTTTCCCGGCGCTCTCGCCGGGCCCGGTGTCGCGGCCTGCCAGCACCACGGTCAGCAAGGCGGCCAGGATGGCCACGATGGCCACGATGGCCGGGACTGCGGGTGCGACGAAGTTCTTCATGCTTTTTTCCGGTGTCGGATGGTGGTTAATGGCCTGCGCTAGGTTTGAACATTAGCGGTGCACGGGTGCGGCGGCGAGTCAGCAATCCACTGCGGCCGAGTGACTTTTTCCCACTTGCGGGCGCGCCGGGGGAGTAATCTGCGCCATGGCGCTATTGACCCCTGCTGCTGCCGCCGCCGATGACGACTTTCTGCCGCCGACGCTGCTCGGGCGCCTGATGCAGCGCGGCAACACGCGCCAGTTCGCGGCTGCGGCGATCATCCTGAACGAGGGCGACGACACGCGGTCGCTGTACATCGTGCTCGACGGCCGGGTGAAGCTGTACGCTTTCGACGACCATGGCCGCGAATTCGTGATGAGCGAAGCCGGCCCGGGCGAATACTTCGGCGAACTGGCTCTCGACGGCGGGAATCGCGCGCTGTCGGTGCAGACGCTTGAGCCCACGCGCTGCTGCATCGTGCCCGGCGACGCGATGCGCCAGTTCCTGGCCGACGAACCTGAGTTCGTGCTCCACCTGACGCGCAAACTGATGCGACTGGTACGCCGCCTCACCGAACAACTCAAGATCCTGGCGCTGCAAGATGTCTACGGCCGCGTGGTGCGGCTGCTGTCCGAGTTATCCGAAGCCGATGGCGAGCGGCGCGTGCTGCGCCACAAGCTCACGCAGCAGGACATTGCCGACCGTGTCGGCTCGTCGCGCGAGATGATCAACCGGATCATGAAGGAGCTCAGTGTCGGCGGCTACGTGAGCACCGACGCCTCGCAGCACCTGGTCATCCACCGCAAGCTGCCGCCCAGACGATAGGGGATCCAATCGCCCTGCTCTGTGCCTGTGGGGCGATCACAGGACAATCGCGCCTTGCCAGGGCAGTTGACCGCGCTTGCAACCGCCCCTTGATATTCCATTGCACCATTGCCACCGGTGCTGCTGAAACGAATGGGGACGCCGGCAACCCGACCCTGCTGGCGAGCGCCTCACATCAACCAGCTTTTGTCGCGCCCGGCCCGCCATGCCGCCGCTGTTTTTGGCGACTCTGGGTCTGCAAGGGGGCGGCCATGCTGCGAACCCATCACTTCCAACACATCACTTCCAACACATTACTTCCAACACATCACTTCCAACACATTACTTCCAACACATTACTTCCGATAGAGCCAGGCCGCTTCGCCCAAGCTGTGAAACCTCACATCAGCACAATGTCGTACTGCTCCGGATTCATCCCCGGCTCGGCGCTCAGTGAAATCGGCTTGCCTATGAATTCGCTCAAGCCCGCCAGGTGGGCGTTTTCTTCGTCCAGCAGCATCTCCACCACACTGGCGTTAGCGATGACACGGAATTCCTTGGGCGCGAACTGGCGCGCTTCACGCAGAATTTCGCGCAGGATGTCGTAACACACGCTGCGCGCGGTTTTCACTTCGCCGCGGCCTTCGCAGGTGGGGCAGGGCTGGCACAGCATGTGGGCCAGGCTTTCACGGGTGCGCTTGCGTGTCATCTCCACCAGGCCCAGCTGGGTAAAACCGCTCACCGTGGTGCGGGTGCGGTCGCGCGCCAGCTGTTTGCGCAGTTCGGCCAGCACGGCCTGCTGGTGGTCTTCACGCAGCATGTCGATGAAGTCGGCAATGATGATGCCGCCCAGGTTGCGCAGCCGCAGCTGGCGGGCCATCGCGCCAGCGGCTTCCAGGTTCGTCTTGAAGATGGTGTCTTCGAAATTGCGCGCGCCGACATAACCGCCGGTGTTGACGTCCACCGTGGTCAGTGCCTCGGTCTGGTCGATGACGAGGTAGCCGCCGCTTTTCAGGTCCACACGCCGCGACAAGGCGCGCGTGATTTCTTCTTCGATGCCAAACAGGTCGAAGATCGGGCGCTCGCCGCGGTAGAGGTCAAGCTTGCCCACGCTGCCCGGCATGAAGGTGTCGCCGAAGGCTTTGAGCGCGTCGCATTGCATGCGGCTGTCGATGCGGATGCTGCCGGTGGCGTCAACGCTCAGGTCACGCAACACCCGCTCGGCCAGGCTCAGGTCCTGGTGCAGCAGGCTGCCGGCAGGCCGGCTGTGTGCACGTTCGCGGATCAGCGCCCAGGTGCGGCGCAGGTAGGCAATGTCGTCGGCCAGTTCGGTGTCGCTGGCTTCTTCGGCATTGGTGCGCAGGATGAAACCGCCGCCACTTTCAGGCACGCCCACCGCCGTCAGCGCCTGCATGCGGCTGCGCAGTGACTCGCGCAGCTCGGCGCTGCCGATTTTCTGGCTGATGCCGATGTGGTTGTCGTGCGGCAAAAAAACCAGCATGCGCCCGGCAATGCTGACCTGCGTGGTCAGCCGCGCGCCCTTGGTGCCGATGGCGTCCTTGACCACCTGCACGGTCAGCGTCTGGCCTTCGAAGACTTGTTTTTCTATCGCCGCCAACGGCGCATCGGCTTTGCCTTCGGTGCGGGCGTAGCTGTTGTGCAGGTCGGCCACATGCAAGAAGGCGGCCCGCTCCAGGCCGATGTCGATGAAGGCACTTTGCATGCCAGGCAGCACGCGCACCACCTTGCCCAGGTAGACATTGCCGACCTGGCCGCGTTCCAGCGTGCGTTCGATGTGCAGTTCCTGCAGTGCGCCGTTTTCAATCACGGCAACGCGGGTTTCCTGGGGCGCCCAGTTGATGAAGATGTCTTGTGTGGTCATCTGCACAGTCTATGCGGGCCCTCAAGCGCCAGAGCGCCAGAGCGCCAGAGCGCCCAGCGCCGAAGCGCCCAGCCCCTGCAGGGCCAGCCCCACCCGAGCCGTGCCGCAGTGCTGCTACAGCAGCAGCGACACCCGTGCGCGGTGCAGCAGCCGCGCCGTTTCATGCAGCGGCAAACCCATGATGCCGCTGTAGCTGCCGGCCATGTGTTCTATGTGCGCGGCCATGCGGCCCTGCACCGCGTAGGCGCCGGCTTTGCCGTAAGGTTCGCCGCTGTCGATGTAGCGCTGGATGCTGCTGCTGCTGAGTGTGGCGAAGCGCACCTGCGACACGCTAACGGCCATGTGGTGCACGGGGCCCGCGCTCACGGCCACGGCGGTCAGCACCCGGTGCGTGCGCCCCGACAAGGCGTGCAGCAGCGCGGCTGCGTGTTCAGCGTCGGTGGGTTTGCCGATGATGCGGCGGCCCAGTGCCACCGTGGTGTCTGCCGTCAGGATGGGTGCATCGGGCAGCCTGCGTTTGCGCAGCCGCGAGCGGGCGGCCAGCAGCTTGGCCAGTGTCACGCGCTGTACGTAAGCAGCGGGCAGTTCACCGCTGCGCTCGACTTCCAGCTTTTCCACGTCTTCGCGTGCGTCGGCCAGCAAGGGGCGGTGCTGCACGCCCAGTTGGCCCAGCAATTGCGCGCGGCGCGGGCTGGCCGAGGCCAGATAGACAAAGGCGTGGGCGATCATGACGGCTTTGGGTTGGGTTGGATGTGACGGCTGTGGGAGCGCAGCCTGGGTGTGCGGTGTGGGTAGGGGTGCTGGCGGTGGCGATGGCTGCAGGGTGTGGCTGAATTTTCGACGTTAGGCCCCGATCGGTTCATTTGGTCCCGCGCCATCAAGCGCGGTGATAGGGGTGGCCCTCCAGCAGGCTGAAGGCGCGGTACAGGGCCTCGGCCAGCAAGAGGCGCACAAAAGCGTGCGGCAAGGTCAGGTCGCTCAGGCGCAGGCTTTCGTCGGCGCTGGCTTTCAAGGTCGGGCAAAGGCCGTCCGGGCCACCGATCAGCAAGGCGCAGTCACGACCTTCGTCGCGCCAGCTCTTCAGCCGCTGCGCCAGGCTTTCGGTGGTGTGGCGTGTGCCGTGTTCGTCCAGCACCACCCGGCGGGCGCCCTTGGCCGCCAGCAGCGCAGACTCAAAACGCTGCGCCTCGGCTGCCCTGCACTGCGCGGCGGTTTTGCCGCTGCTGCGCGGCTCGGCTTTCAGTGCTTTCAGCTCCAACCGCATTTCGGCCGGCATGCGCTTGGCGAAGTCGGCCCAGGCCCCGTCGGCCCACGCGGGCTGGCGTTGGCCCACGGCCAGCACCAGCAGTTTCATCAGCTGCGGGGGCTGGTTTTGCGCGCCGGTGTTTTGCGTGCGGGGGCGGCTGCCGACGGCCGCTTGGCCCCCGCTGCCGCCCCGGATTTCGCCGCCGGTTTCGCCGCCGGTTTGCCCGCTGGTTTCACGACGATGGTTTTGCTGGCCGGTGCCCGCGTGTCACGGCTGCTGCCGGCTTTCTGCGCCGCGCCGGCGCGGGGTGCCGAACTCTTGGCAGCCACGCGCTTGAAGGCCGCCGTGCGGTTGGCCACTTTCTTTTCGCCTGCGGCTTTTTTCACCGCTGTCGACTGGGCCGCCGGCCGTTTTTTCGCTGGCGTGGCGCTGCGCTGGGTGCGTGCGGTGACGTCTGAAGGGGCCGGTTTGGCGCGCGCGGCAGATTTGCGCGGCGCGGGCTTGGGTTCGGGCTCGGGTTCGCTGGCCTTCACCAGCTTGGTGGACGTGTCGCCCTTGGCGATGCGCACCGGTTTGCCGCCCCAGATTTCTTCCAGGTGGTAGTACTCGCGTATGGCCGGCTGCATGATGTGCGCCACCGCCGCGCCGCAGTCCACGATGATCCACTCGCCGTTGTCTTCGCCTTCGGTGGCCAGCACCTGCATGCCGCGCCCCTTGACGCTGTTGCGCACGCTGGCGGCCAGCGCCTTGGTCTGCCGGTTGCTGGTGCCCGAGGCGATGATCACGCGCTCGAACATCGAGCTCAGGTGTTCGGTGTTGAAGACGGCAATGTGTTGCCCCTTCACATCTTCCAGGCCATCGACGATGGCGCGTTGCAGTTTGCGAATGTCCATTCAGCTCCCGGCTGGGCTGCGATACAGCCCTTCGTTTTCAATATAGCGTGCCACCGCGGGTGGCACCAGTGGGTTGATGTCCTGCCCGGTCGCCACACGCTGGCGGACTTGGGTAGACGAGATGTCCAGCATCGGCAAAGGCACCATCTGGTGCGCCAGGCTTCGCACGTCGGGGTGTGGTGCCCGGTTGTCGCCGGGCCGGTTGGCCACCGCCAGCGTCACCCGGCGCAGCAGCTCTTGCCAGTGGCGCCAGGTGTGCAGGCTGCTGTACTGGTCCTGGCCGATGACGAGGAACCATTGTGTACCGGCTTCATGAGCAGCCAGTTCCCGCACCGTGTCCAGCGTGTAACTTGGCCCGCTGCGCTTGACTTCGATGCGGTCCAGCACATACCGGGGCTCCGCCGCCATCGCCAACTGCACCATCGCTACGCGGTGCACCGCTGCAGTCATGGTGCGCGTTTTTTGCCACGCGTTGCCGGCCGGTATCCAGCGCAGCTCGTCCAGCTGCAAGGCTTTTAATGCGGCCTGCGCCAGCGCCACATGGGCGTTGTGTACGGGGTCGAAGCTGCCGCCAAAAAGGCCGACGCGGCGCGGGATTTCTGCAGTCAATTCAGACCCGCTCCAACCAGTCGCGCGGCGGCAGGAAGTGGCTGTACAAGCGCGCTTCTTCGCTGCCAGCCGCCGGCTGCCAGTCGTAGCGCCACTTCACGATGGGCGGCATGCTCATCAGAATGCTTTCAGTGCGGCCACCGCCGTGCAGGCCGAAGTGTGTGCCACGGTCCCAGACGAGGTTGAATTCCACATAGCGCCCGCGCCGGTAAGCCTGGAAGTCGCGCTCGCGCTCGCCGTAAGCTGTGGCGCACCGCCGCTGCAGGATGGGCAGGTAGGCGGGCAGCAAAGCGTCACCCACCGCACGCGTCAGCGCAAAGCCCTGTTCGAAGCCGCCTTCGTTGTGGTCGTCGAAAAAGATGCCGCCCACGCCGCGCGCTTCGTTGCGGTGTTTGATGAAGAAGTATTCGTCGCACCAGGGCTTGAAGCGGCTGTAGAAATCTTTGCCGGCGGCGCTGCTGATGGGCGCCAGCGCATCAAAACAACTGCGGTGAAAGTGCACCGCGTCTTCTTCAAAACCGTAATAAGGCGTCAGGTCCATGCCGCCGCCAAACCAGGTGACGGGCGGCTGGCCGGGCAGGCTGGCTGCCAGCATGCGCACGTTCATGTGCACCGTGGGTGCGTAGGGGTTGCGCGGGTGCATCACCAGCGAAAGACCCAGCGCTTCAAAAGGTGCACCGGCCAGTTCCGGCCGGTGCTGGGTGGCCGAAGGCGGCAGTGATGCACCTTTGACGTGGCTGAAGTTGCAGCCGCCCCGTTCCAGCAGGTTGCCGTCTTCAATCAGCTGCGTCAGCCCGTCACCTTCCAGCTTGCCGCCTGCGGGCCGCTGCCAGCCGTCGCGCCTGAAGGGCAGGCCGTCAACGGCTTCAAAGCTGCTGACGATGTGGTTCTGCAAACCCAGCAAATAGCCGCGCACGGCGGCGCTGGTTTGCTCGGTTGACAAGGTTTGCATGCGGCGCGGCAGGCAGCTAACTTCAGTGTTTGATGGCGCGGTGGCCGATGTCGTTGCGCCACTGCGCACCCATCATCTGCACCTCTTGCACGGCCTGCAGCGCGCGCTGCTGGGCCAGGCGCACGTTGTCGCCCAGCGCCGTGACACACAACACCCGGCCGCCGCTGGCTTGCAGCTGCTGGCCCTGCAGCGTGGTGCCGGCGTGAAAAACCTGCAGCTCGGGGGCATCAGCCGGCAGCGCGGTGATGGCGTCGCCCTGGCGCGGCGCGCCGGGGTAACCGTGTGCGGCCACCACCACAGCCAGCGCGACACGGCGGTCCCACTGCAGTTCCACCTGGTCGAGCGTGCCGTCGGTGGCTTTCAGCAGCACCTCAAGCAAGTCGCTTTTCAGGCGCATCAAGATCACTTCGGCCTCGGGGTCGCCCAGCCGGCAGTTGAACTCCACGGTGCGCGGCTGGCCGTGTTCGTCAATCATCAAACCGGCGTACAAAAAACCGGTGTAAGGCACGCCTTCACGCGCCATGCCGCTGATGGCCGGCTGGATGATGTCCTGCATCACCTTGGCATGCACATTGGGCGTGACCACCGGTGCCGGCGAATAAGCGCCCATGCCGCCGGTGTTGGGCCCCGTGTCACCCTCGCCGATGCGTTTGTGGTCCTGGCTGGTGGCCAGGCTGAGCACGTTTTTGCCGTCGCACAGCACGATGAAGCTGGCTTCTTCGCCGGCCATGAAGGCTTCGATGA
>JAYUPP010000372.1:0-3003 GCA_043760045.1 Betaproteobacteria bacterium | reverse complement strand
GCTTCTCGATGCTGGAGATCGGCACCTTGATGGGCACTTCGGAGCGAACCGTCCAGCGCCAGTGGGAGAAGGCCCGCACCATGCTGTATCTGGCCTTGCGGGCCACTTGAAGCGATCTGGGTGCGGGCAGGCCGCGTGGCGGGTTTTGGGTCGCCCTTTCCGATGAGCACACTGAAGCCCTCTCACACTGAAGCCCTTTTCTACCGAACATCCGCGCCATGACGCTGCCTGACCCCGCCCTTTGGGCTCGCCTGAGTGCCTGGTTCGACGAACTGATGGAGCTGGACGGGGCCGCTCGTGAAGCCCGGCTGTTGGCCATCGAGCACACAGCGCCAGACGCGGCTGCGGAACTGCGGCGCATGCTGGCGGCCAACAGCCAGTCGCACGAGCAAGGCTTTCTTTCGGGCGCTGCCACACCGCCCTCGGGCCCACCGGCGGCGCCCACGCTGGCGGGTCAACGTCTGGGGGCCTACGTGCTGGAAGCACCCATCGGCCAAGGCGGCAGCGGCAGCGTCTGGCGCGCCCGGCGCGAAGACGGCCGCTTCGAAGGCCAGGTGGCCATCAAGCTGCTGCACCTGTCCCTGGTGGGGCAGGCTGGCGCCGAACGCTTCCGTCGCGAAGGCAGCATCCTGGCCCGCCTGACTCACCCGCACATTGCCCGCTTGCTGGACGCCGGCATCACGCCCGAGGGGCAGCCCTATCTGGTCATCGAGCTGGTGCGCGGCGAGCGCCTGGACCGCCATTGCAACGCCATGAACCTGGACACCAACGCCAGGCTGCGGCTGTATGCAGACGTGCTGCAGGCGGTGGCCCATGCCCACGGCCACCTGGTGGTGCACCGGGACATCAAGCCCAGCAACATCCTGGTAACACCACAAGGCGTGGTGAAACTGCTGGACTTCGGCATTGCCAAACTGATCGAGAGCGAAGGCGCCGCCGAGCCCACCACCGACCTGACGCGCGATTGGGGCCGCGTGATGACACCGGAATACGCAGCACCCGAACAACTGCGCGGCGACCCCGTGACCACGGGCACCGATGTCTATGCGCTGGGTGCGCTGCTGTATGAGCTGCTGACGGGACAACTGCCGTTCCCCGACCGCCGGCGCGGCAACGCCCGGGCCTGGGTCTCCGACAGCGAGCCACCGCGGCCCAGCACCCAAGTGGCCGATGCCACTTTGCGCCGGCGCCTGGCTGGCGACCTGGACACCATCGTGATGCACACGCTGAAGGCCCATCCGGCCGAGCGATACGCCACGGTCCGTGCATTGCTGGACGACATCAACCGCCACCTCAGCGGCCACCCGGTGCTGGTGCGGGGCGAGTCCTGGCACTACAGCCTGCGCAAGTGGGTCGGACGCAACCGCGCCGGCACGGCCGTGGGCGTGGGCGTGGCACTGGCCTTGGTGGGTGGCGCCCATGCCCAGGTGGCCGTGCTGCTGGCTCTGGCCGTGGGCACGCTGGCGGCCCTGTGGCAGGCCCGCCGCGCGCAGGCTCAAGCGGCGGCTGCGCAGGCCGCTCAACGGCGCGCGGAAGAGGTCAAGCAATTCATTGCCTCCATCTTCACCGAAGCCAAACCACGCGAAGGCAGCGGTGGCGTGGTCACGGCCATTGCACTGCTGCAATCGGCCACAGAACGAATCGAAACCGAGCTGGCCAGCGCACCGGCCACGGCGGGCGAGCTGGGCGTGCTGATCGGACAGAGCTTCAGTCAGCTCGGCTACCCGAAACTGAGCATGCAAGCCTTTGACGCCGCCGTGCCACGGTGCCAGCGCGCCCTGGGCAATGTGCATCCAATCACTTTGGGCGGGCGCGTGATGCAGCTGGAAGCCATCAACGCCAGCAGTCACTTTGAGCGGACTCGTGCTCTGGCGCCCGCCTTGCTGGCGGACTTGCGGGCGCAGCTGCCCGTACCCGTCGAGCTGCTGGTCGAAGCGCTGCGTGAGACTTCCTTTGCGCTGGCCAAACTCAACGATGCGCCCAACAGCCTGGCGCCGCTTCGCGAAGCAGTGGATCTGGCAGAAACCCACCTGGGCCCCCTGCACGAAGGGACCATTGACAGCCTGGGCCTGTTGTCCAACACGCTGAACCGGTTTGCACAGCATGCCCAGGCCCTGCAGTGCGCCCAACAAGCCATGGACCGCACACAACAAGCGCTGGGTAGCATGCGCCCGCATACCCTGCTGACCCAGTCCGAGCGCTGGTACGCCGATGCGCTGCGTTTCAACGATAGACCTGCAGACGCTGAAGTCATCGCCCGCCAGGTGGTGGTGGATCAACGGGCCCTGGACGGCGAGATCACCCTGCGGGTGGTCAACGCCATGGCCGCGCACGCGATGGCACTGGCTGGCATGGGCCGCACCGAGGAGGCTGTCACCCTGACCCGTGAAGTGGTGAACCAACATGCCGCCATGTATCCAGACGTGGTCGAAAACACCTTGGCTTTTGCGTACCGCCTGGCGTTTTGCTTGCTGCCGACGCGGCGCCTGGCAGACATACAAACGGAGCTCAAGCGCGGCGACGCGCTTCAGCTGCAGGGCGTCACGAGCGTCAGTTTGGAACCCTTTCGCCGCCAGCGCATGTGGGCTCAACTGCATGCCTGGCGCGGCGACGGCCATGCCGCCCGTGCCCTGCTGGACACCCTGGAAGCCACGGCCCACAAAGAGTACCGCTTCGAGTGGGCTCGCCTGGCCTGCGTACGCGCCATGAGCTGGCGCTTGCAAGGCGAATGGCAAGCTGGCCTTGCGGCAGCACACGAGGCCGTCGCGCGGTGCACGGCCGCCCAGGCAGCAGCGGTGGACCGGGCGCACGCCCACACCGAACTGGGCTTGCTTCTGTTGGAAAGCCATTCGGTGGCTGAAGCCAGCGCTGCACTGGACCAAGCCGACTTGCTGTACCAAGAAGCCCAGGTGCAGCCTTCGCTGCTCAACGCCGACGCCCTGCTGGGCCGAGGCCGGCTGCACATGCTGGCCGGTCGTCTAGATCTGGCACAACCAACGTTCA